>JBFJYC010000054.1:0-13943 GCA_041622815.1 Spongiibacteraceae bacterium
AATACACGAACGATGTACTCAATGTGGAAGGCAACGATCTTGATACCGCACCGCGCCGAATGGCTTCGGCACAACTGCTATGGCAACCGCGTACCGCCTCTTCAGTAGAAGTTGAATGGCGTCATACCGGCCCCTATTTTCTGAATGCGCAGAACACGCGACGCTATGACGGCCATAAGCTGATCAACGTACGCTGGCGTGAGCAGCTCAGCGAGACTTTCTATATCGGCGCGCGCCTGATTAATCTGGAAGATCGAAGCTACGCTGAACGCGCCGATTTTGCTTTCGGCAACGAACGCTATTTTATCGGCGAGCCACGCAGCGTCTATGGCGAAATCGGCTTCCGCTTTGACTAGATTTCGCTAACGCAATTCAAAGCGATTGGTCGTTTCATCGATCGGCGCGTTGCGCAGATCGGTGAGGAATTCCGTTTCATCAAAGCCTTTCAAAACCATCGTAAAATAAGCCGCTAGCTGGCCGGCAATAAATCTACGCAGTAAATCCTTGCTGCCATCAGTTGCTCCGAGACAAACCACCTCCGCTTCATCGTTGTTCAGCATATCGGAGTGGCCGTAGTTCACGGCGACAACCTCAAATTTTGGTGCCCGGCTGGCGTCATAGAAAAATGTGTAGTTGCGATTTTCAGGTGCGCATTCGAATCCCGGCGCGCCCTCACTGCCCATACCCATGCCGATGACCAAACTCGGAAAGTTAAAGTTAAAGGCACCCTCTTCGTCGGTCACCATATTGCCTTGCTCTCCCGGCGGAAACGGCGGCGCATCACCGTCCACCGGATCGACCCCGGCGATTGCCCGGCCCAGCTTCGGTCCCTCTACGTTGAACAATAAGCGCCAAGCAATCTGACCACCACGGGAATGGCCGAACAGACCGGTATCTGCGGTGCGCGCAGACACCGCCAACGGCGGGACCAATTCCCGCGCCAACAGGGCGTTAACATTCGCTTTTAACCAGCCAATAAATACTTCTCCGTCTCGCCACTCTGTTTCGACCGATGGCGCGTCATTAGGGTTATCAACCCGGTACATCTGTGGCGCCACGACAATAAAACCATGCTCAGCCAAATAGGTCAGAAAGCGGGTGACATCGGCAATGTCAGAAATAAAGCCATGCTGAAATACCAGCAGCGGATAACTACCGCTGGTTTGGGGAATAAAAATTCTGAACTCTTTATGCACCCCCTCTGAGTCTTCATTGAAATGCAGCTGAAGTACGTTGTGCGCACCGACATCGTAAAAATTGATACCGCTGGGCACCGGCACATGCGGCCGTCCCCCACCACAACCGGCAAGGGTGCCGGCGACTATGATGAATAGAACGTACTTTAAACACCATCGCCGCTTTAAAATTCTTATTGGTAAACCACGCATAAACTCAGTTGCTCTGTTTTTTTATTTTACTTACCCGGCCTGAACATGATCACTGTTAAATCATCAGGTTTGGAGGGTTTGCCCGCAGTAGAGTTGCCCATCCGCGCTAGCGCCGCATCGACGAGCCCTTTCACACATTTACGCTGCTCACCGCGACGGATCAGCTCCACAATCTCCGGGGTGCTCAGGTTATCGGCGAGACCGTCCGAGGCGAGCAGTAAAGTATCGCGTTTCGCCAAACGCCGGCGCGATCCGACAGCGATATGCATTTCGTCGGAGCCGACCACATTCGACACAATATGCCGCTCATCGTGGTGCAAGGCATCGCGCTCGTTCATCAGCCCCGACTCCACTGCATAGCCCACCGGTGAATGTGACATGGTCTGAAGCTTTATCTTGCCGAAGTTCCCGCTTAGCAGAATGATCGAATCACCGACATGGTAGGGCCTGACGTAACCGTCATCGATTTCGATGACCGACAAGGTGGTCGCGGCGCCGTTGCCCAGCTCGCAAATCTTGCGGTTGGCCGTTTCGATGCCGTCTAATATCGCTACCCGTAAATTGCTGCCGCTGTCGGCCGCACAGACCGATTGTGCCAGAGACTGCACAGCGATCCGCGACGCCACCTCGCCGCTAGCCATACCGCCACAACCGTCCGCTACTGCCAGTACCGCGCTGGTCGGCCCGAGCGGGATCAGCACGGCCGCATCTTCGTTTGTTGTGTCCTTCGCCGGACTGCGGATTGAAAAAACCCCAGCGGTGCCGCCGGCTATCGGCACAAGTTCAGCCGGCGCGCCGGTTTGCTCGAGAAAAAACACTGTGTCGGTGGTGGTGCTCATTCGTCGCTAGCCTGACAAACTGGCAGAACACCAGGGGCAGTGACTCCAGAACTCCTTGAGCACGCCCCAATGACAGCGCGGGCATTTATCTTTTACGCCCTCAATTTTCCAGTTGCGTCGCACTTTGCGGCGACACCAGGGGCAATACCGCATAAACGGCATCAGTTGCTTGCCTTCGCAGCGCTTGTTATCGCAACGTCCGACATAACGGCGGTCGTTAAATTTGCGGTTGTCGATCGCTTCAAAACCGGAGCCATAGCACCAGGGGCAATACTGCCAGTCGAGTTTCATACCACGGTGACAGCGCGGGCAGTACGCGGGGAAGCTGGTTTCCTGCTGATGGACGCAACAGTCGTTGCCGCACCAAGGGCAGGACGACATAAATTCGGACACCGGCCCCTCACAATAGGAGCACTCAAATTTGGTTTCCAGCTGCTTGGCGTATTGTTTATTGAACGCACCGCGCCGTACCTTTTGCCAGCTGCGCGATGAGTCAGCTTGCCGGCGGCCGCTATTCTTCGCCAACAAATACTTACTCGCACGGGGCTTTAGTCGCTGAAAAGCCGCAAGCATCTGCCCCGCATCGCGGAACCGGCGCCGTGTGTTAATTTCCAGCGCCCGTTTCAGCAAAGCGATCAAGTCGGGATGTGCCCGCCTCCGCAATCGCTCTGCACCGGCGAGCGGCCATTGATACGGCCACTCCGGCAGCGTGCCGGAGTACATGCGGTACATCACCAACCCGAGTGAGAACACATCGGATGCAAAGGACGGCTTACCCATCGCCTGTTCCGGCGCAACAAAGCCGACCGTGCCTGCACCGGATGCCTTAATCGTTTTTTGTGCGACCCGGGAAATACCGAAATCCATCAGCCGCAACTGATTGCCGGGAAACAGAATAAAATTATCGGGTTTGATGTCGCAGTGAATGATGTGCTGGCTATGCGCGTAAGCGACCGCCTCCAGCATCTGCTCGCTCAGGTCGAGCGCGGTGACCATGGCAATGCGCTTTTTGAGACGGTCGTCAAGCGACATCTCACCGAGCGCGGTTGCAACCACAAAATGCCCGCCGATCATTTCCGCGTTTTTCAGCGGTAAAATATTCGGGTGTTCAAGCTTTGCAGCAAGCCGCACCTCGCGCCGGAAGTCGTCCAGAATATCTTCGGTGACCAGCGGCGCATGGGGTATTTTCAGCGCGACCCGAACACCCTCGATGGTATCGCGGGCCTGAAAAACTACGGCAAAACCACCCTCGCTGATCTTGCGTTCGATAATGTACTTACCGAGTTTTTGTCTGGCCCGCAGCATAAAACCGCCCGCTCCTGACGCCCGGTGCTACTCGCCCGGAAACTTATAACGAAAGTCGATGGTGTATTCGGGATCGCTGTTCTGCGCAAATCCGACGTAGTTACCCGACAGCAAGGGCTGGTCGATCATCGCACCGAGTTCTTCGACACCGGTAATGTTTTTCGCGTTGAGGATAACACTCCAACTGTTATCCCCCGCCGCGATGCCGAACCGGACATTAACCCGCGTGGTCGGTTCACGATAAGTATTCTCATCGAGGTCGTAATCGAGATAAAACTCACCGGTGTACAACAAATCGATACCGATCAGACCATTAATATCCAGCGACGGTATCAACGGAAAATTCATAGTCGGATAAAGGCTGGCAGTGATATCGGGTGCGTACGCCACCACCTCACCCTCGAGGTCCTGTCCGTCACCGCCGGTTTTATCCGGACAGATCGGATTCTCGGTACTGCTGCCGTCCTCAGCGAGCGGCGCGCAGTCATAACTGGTGTAAGTCGCGTCGGTGGTGCCGATACTGCCGGCAACCGTCAGCGCCTGCCAAGGCGGCAACCAGATAAAATCCAGTTCAAAGCCCTGCGTTACCGCTTCAGCCGCGTTTTGGGTAAGGAAGTTAATGCCGTCAAACAGGATAACCTGCAGATTATCAAAATTGGTACGGTAGACATTGGCGTTGACCACCAAAGACCCATCGAACAGCCGTGCCTTAATACCCGCCTCGGCGGAGACCGCATTCTCGGAATCAAACCGCAAACTGGTCGGATTCACCGGTGCCGCCTGAAAACCACCACTTTTAAAGCCCTTGGTGACATTGCCCCACAAGGTGATCTCGTCGGTCCAGTGCCAGCTCAGCGCCAGCTTCGGCGATACTTCATTCTCGCTCATGCGACGCGTGGTGAAGAAGTCTTCCTGGTTTAGTAACTCCGCGGCAATATTGGAATTATTATCCGGGCTTCTTTGTGAGGCGATTTCCGCTTCTTTACGTTCACGGCCAAGTCGTAAACCGAAGGTAAGATCCAGATCATCGCGCACGTACCAGATCAACTGCGAAAAGATCGCCTGCGTGCTACCACCGGAAATGGTGTAGGACGTTAGCTCCTCCTGCTCCCCTGTTGGCGGTAACAGGCAAGCTCCGGCAGGAAAATCGTCGCCAACCACAGCACCTGCCTCCAAATAATCACAAAACCCATCCAGGTGAGCCGTGATCACGTTGGAAATCTGACCCTCGGCACGCTGCCCGAAAACACCGACCAGAAACTCCGTACCATTGCCCCATCCGAAGGGCGCAGCCGTCGCGCCGGAGAACCGTATTTCAATCGATTCCTGCTCCTGTACATCAGGGCCTGCGGTGGCGAAGTTGATCAGCTTGATCGGCGAGAAATCTGCGTCATTATCGAAGGGCGTCTGGGTAGTAGCCTTGGCCAGAATTGCGGTAACAGCGGCACCTTCGATACCACCGATTTCAGGCCTCCACTCCGACTTAATCGATGTGCCTTCCGCACGCCGGTTAAAGAAGCCGTGGAAATCCGTCGACGTGTTGCCGTCGAAGCCGTCATCTTCAACTTCCGGGTCGTGGGTGCGAAATTCGGTCAACGATTGCTCCGTCGCCTTTAGCAGCGGCCGGTCAGCACCGTTCTTCTGACGCGTGGCGTACCAGTAATTGAAATGAAAATCCAAGTTGTCAGTTGCCTGCCAGAGCATCCGTAGCCGGCCCGAATAGTCTTCCTGCGTATATTTTTTATCATTGAGCGTACTGTTGGTCGACCCGGTATCGCGGCGATTGGAGCGAAACGAAATGCGCGCACCGAGCTTGTCGGTAACCACCGGAAAGGACACCCCGCCCTCGTACTTGGCACCATCAATAGGCGCCTGATATAAAGCAGATAAATTTGCCTCAACCGCTTCCGTGTTAGGCGGCGCAGTATAGAAATTCAGCACACCGGCGATTGTATTTTTACCGAATAACGCGCCCTGTGGTCCGCGCAACACTTCCATCCGCTGCACATCGAATACGCCGTCGTTAAGGTAGCTGGCATGGCCATAGAACACATCGTCAATCACCGAGCCCACCGGCGATTCAATACCCCGCCCGGCGAGTCCCGAGCCGAAGCCGCGAATACTCAGTACCGGGGTTGCGCCGCCGCTGGAAAACTTGACGTTCGGTACGTACATCACCATGTCCTGAACATCGTCCAGTCCGGCCGCTTCTACCGTTTCCGCGCCGAGCGTGGAGATAGAAACCGGCACGTCCTGCAGTGACTGCTCGGTTTTCTGGGCGGTTACAACAACTTCTTCAATCACCCTGCCCTGCGCCAGAGCGACAGCGGGCAGGAGGGAAAGTATGATTAACAACGACAACCGGGGGCGAAGCAAAGACATATGACTTCCTCGTTATTTTCACTGATTGTAGCAGCAAGTATTTGTTATTTCGGCACTTTTATTGGCCGGTTTCAATGCTGTAGATAATATCGCCACCGGCGGCCAGCGGGCTCGATTCGGTCTCAAATTGCCAGCTGGGACTGATCCGGTAGCGTGTGCGCAGGGTTGATACAGGTTCGAACAGTCCGATACCGTAGCTGACGTAAAGCTCCGGTGTGAGGTATTTACCGACAACAAGCGCCGCCTCCGCCGCATTACTCCCGCTATCGATACCCAGTTCATCCAGACCCAGCCGGGAACTCACTTTTTCCGCGATAAAACCGCCGCCCTTGGTGCCCAGTGCCAAAGCCGCTTTGGTCAGCAAACCGGCCTCCTCGGCACTGGCGCCTTTGGGCGAGCGTCCCAATACCAGCCACGATACCTGTTCCGACTGGGTCATCGCCGGTTCTGAAATCAAGGTCAACTCCGGTGCGGTCACACGACCACGGACCTGAACGCCCGCCATAATCCCGGTCTCCGGATAGCGCACGGCGCTGATATTCAGCGCCGGCTCGGTGACCGGTCCGCCGGCGAACAGTACGCGCCCGTCACGAATAATCAGGTCCTGACCGTAAGCTTTGTAACGGCCGGCGACAATGCGCAGCTCGCCGGCACCCAGCGCCGGCTCACCCGGCGCCTGCGTGACCAGTAAGTTACCGGCGAGCACCGCGCGCATGCCAAAACCATTAATATTCACGCGCCGGGCCGGTAATTGCCGCAGCACGTCGTCAAAATTTCTGCCGCGGGCGGCAAAATCATCGACCTTAAGTTTCGGGTCACCGATCACCAACCTTACCCGCGCGTTAATATCGCGTTGCAGCGCCTTTGGCGGCAGTTCGGATTCGGTCGTGACGATCACCTGATCGGAGGACACCGTGACGGCACCGGCGGCGGCAGGCAATTTGTCCGGCGTTATATCTGCCCGTGGCACGGCGATGGCGCCGGTGACACTGACCAGCTTCTCATCAACTTTCACTTGCAGATCAGGCGATGCGTAGATAATGCCGGCCCTGTTGTTTAATACCTGAAATTCACTGCCCTTGATCTGCAATGCCGCCCGCGTGCCGCTCGCCGCCAGCACAAACTCACCGCCACCTGTCAGCTCGCCACCGCCGGATGTCGCGCTGAACTCCAGATCAATCCGGTCACCGGTGCCGCGGCCGGTAACTGCGAGATCAGTTACTTGCAAACCGGGCGTCACCAACATCAATTGTTGCGCCCGCAATTTCAACTCACCGTTTAACTTCGGGCTTTCAAGGCTGCCCGACAAGGCGACATCCGCGTTCAGCTCACCCTCTAATCGGGAAACTTCGGGTACCAGCGCACTGATGACGCCGAGCTTATCCAGTTTCGCATGCAGCTTCCCGGTGACGGGTCTGGCGCTCAACGCTAATACGCCGGCGTCAACCGCAGCGGTCAGTTTCACATCACCATCGGTAAGCGGCATATCCAGAGACGCCGCCAGCGTCCCCTCGCTAAAAGTCGCATTGGCCACGGTCGGTAGTGCCTGCAGCACGCGAACCCACTCGCCGTCTTCGTCCTGGCCGCTGATACTGCCGTCCACCAGTGTCACTTCGACCTGCCCGGCCGGCGCGGCAAACACACCACCGGCCGCTGCCCGCATTTCCACCTTGCCGGTCGCTGCGATAATACCGGTGACTGCGATCTCCGCCGGCAGCAGACTTTTCAGATAAGCAATATCGAGCTGCTGCAGGTCGAAATCTGCCCGCTGTATATTGCGATCGGCGGAAGCCTGCGCGCACAGCCGCGCGTCGCCGCTATGCCAGCACATACGCTCTAGCTGCTGCTCTACCGCGCTGATGACGCCCGCAACCGGTGCAGACAACTGCCAGCCTGCAAGACCGGAGGGATTAAACGCGCCCCGCTCTAACCGGTAACGCCAGCGGTCAAACTGCTCATTGAGTGCGCCACTCGCAGCGGCGTCGAATGTGCCATGACTGGTATCGGCGGCCACATTTAATCGGTGCTCGGAGGGCGTACCGTCGCCGGTGATTGTGAGACTGCGCAAATGCACCTCACCACTGACCGCATCGCTGGCCTGCAGCACAAAGCTCGACGGCCGGCGGCCACTTGCGCCCAGATCCGCTTTAACATCCAGAGTCTTTAACTGCATTCCGGGTGCGCGCACATCAGCGGCGTTCAGATCCAGCAGAATCCGCGGCTTGCTGCGGCTACCAAGCAACTGGCCCTGCAGCGCAACCGCGCCGGAAGCCACGCTGGTATGCGCGCCGATATCCGCGGATTTCAATTGCCAGCTCAGATCGGAACTATCGGCGAACTTACCCTGCATTTGCAGGGTGGTGGCACCGGAAACCAGCGACAGTTTCTTAATAAGTGTTTTGGTCGGGGTGTGGTTCAACACTGCGTTGAGATCAACCGGCTGCTCCTGCAAGCTGCCTTTAATCCGCAGCGTGCTGACATCGACCGAAATGCCGGCGGCACCCTCACGGACCGCTGCTTTCACATTGAGATCTAGCGCTCCCGGCCAACCTGCCACCAGCGCACCCGGGTTAAACTTTTCACCGGTGACCGCAATATCAGCCTTCAGCTGCGGCGCCCAGACAATATTACCTTGCCCCTGCAATTCACCGGGCGCGCCGCTGAGCGCGAACTCGGCCAATTCAAAATGTTGGCTATCGCCGCTGCCGCGGACCGCGAGCACACCGGATTGCGCCTGATCAGCCAACAACCACCGCAGACCACCGTCGAGTTGATAAGCCGACAAAGTGCCGCCAATACGGAATTTCCCGGAGCGGCTCTGGTACTGCGGTTTACCTTGCAACGGCCATTGCAGATGTTCCCAGTCCAGCGTCAGCTCCAAGCCCGGATCTGCCGTCACGGAAATGTCACCGGCCAATGTTGCGCGGGCCTGGGCACCGGTCTGCTGGATATCCATATCCAGTTGCAGGCGACGACTGTCACCGCCGATCACTGCGTTTGCGGAATATCTCGGTAGCTCTTTCAGTTTCAGGTCTGCAGCGAATTTTCCCTCCACAGCATAGGGCTGCTTGGGCAGCACGCGCAGCCGGGCCGTGGCGCCAAAGTCAGGACCGCTTGCCGAAAACTCACGCAGGCGCCAGCCCTGATTATCGAGGACTGCTCTTGCCTGCAGTTCAGTGATTTCAAACGCAAGCTGTTCGTCGGGTTGAAGTAAACGCAGCCGCTTGGCCCGCAACTCGTCGACTTTGATATTCAGCGGTAGCTCAAGCGATGCCGGAAGCTGCATTGGGCCCGCTTCCGTTGTGGTCTGCTCCTGTGCCGGCGGCTGGTGATAGTCCAGACCTTCGATACGCAGGTAATTAATCAACAAAATACGGCTGAACAATGTCAGCGGTTGCCAATCAAGATCGACACTCTCCAGCGTCAGCTTTATCTCCGGCCGGTCGATGCTGAGCTTGCGCAGCCGCAACGGACCACTGAAGCGCCCGCTGACCTCAGCGACACTCACACCTTGCGGCAGCCGCTCAGCGGCAAAATTCCAGAGGACCCGCGAGCCGTTATCCGTGCCCAGCATGGCGCCGGTCACGACAACTAGCAGCACTACGAGGATACTGAGTACCGCTGTGGTTCGCAGCACGGCGCGCAATATCGCCACTATCCAGACCAGAGCGTTCATTGAATATCGGCCCCGAGACTGAAGTGAAAGCGAAAGCTGGTGTTGTCATCGTCGAGCGGATGCGCAATATCGGCGCGGATGGTTCCCACCGGCGACAGCCAGCGCAGACCTATTCCGATACCGCGGCTGAGTGAAAACTCATCTGCATTGGTGGCGTCGCCGGCGTCGTAAAACAGCGCCACGCCGTAGTCGCGGTATAACAATTGCTCTATTTCAATCCGCGACTCCAATAAATAGCGACCGCCAATATCATCGCCGGCGGTGTTTTCGGGGCTGATCGACTGATAACCATAGCCGCGGACAGTGCGGTCACCCCCGGTGAAAAAGCGCAACGACGGCGGCAATTGATCGAAGTCGCTGACCTTTGTTGCAGCGATGCGGGCGCGTGCGAGAAAACGGGTTTTTGCGGCCAGCGGATACACAATATTCGCGGTGGCCGAGCTCTGCAGAAAATCAACGCTGGAAACCAGCGCGTCGCTACCGCCGCGAATATCGAAGTTCAAGCCGTATCCACGACGGGTGCGCAATATGTCGTCGACATTGCTGTAGGTGAGCGTCACGCCGGTATAGAGCATATCCGAACTCTGACTATTGTCGCCGGTAATGTCGTAAGTCTCGCGTTCCAGATTCAGATAAAGCCGGCGCCGGACTCCGAACCAGTTATCCTCGAGTGCTGCAAACACCACACCGGCTTCGCTTTCGGTATCACCCAGATCTTCACGTCGCAGCGTCGCGCCGAATACCACCCGGTCGCGGTTAACCTGCTTTACCGGTACCACGTAGCGCGCTGTCAACGATTGCTGCAAGGATGACAAGCGCAAATCACTGCGAAATTTATGACCACGGGTATTGAGACGGCGCATTTCCAGACCCAGACCCAAACGCGGGCCGGTGTCGGTGCCGTATCCGGCACTGAGCAGATATTTACGGGGCTTGTTCGGTTCGGTGCGCACAACCACCGCCATTTGTGGCGCCACATCCGGATCAGTGCTCTCGGGACGCCGGGTTTCAATTTCCACACGGCTGAAGTAATCGCTGTCACTCAGGTCGAGTTGCAAGCGCGTCAGGCGATCCGCGTCGAAATGCTCACCGGCCGAAAACGGGACGAAGCGCTGCACAAATTCCGGCCGCAGGATGTCTTGCTCAATAGTTACGCTGCCGAATTGCCAGCGCCTGCCGGTACTCAGCGCCAGGTTAATTTCAGCCTCCGCCCGACCCGGGTTAACGCGTATCTCGGCCTGATCAAGTGCGGCATCGAGATAGCCTTCATCGTAGGCAGATTGCAGCAGCCGTGTCTTGGTATTCTCGTACTCGCTGTGTATCAGGCGTTTACCCGCGGCCAGCTTAGTGCCGGCCACCACCGCTAGCAATGCCGGGTCACCTTCTCCCTCACCTGCAAGCGTTAAATTCAGCGCCGTCACCTTCGTCGGCCGGCCCTTGTCGATCTCGTAACGCGCCCGCCAGTGCTTGCTCTCTTTGACCAGCGTGCTACGCAGCTGCGGCTCGTAATAGCCAAAGGGTTGCAGTGCATTGCGCACTTCCGCCGCCGCGCGTTGGTGTGCGCGGCGCAGATCAATCTCGCTGAACTCGGTCTTTTCCAGCGCTGTGACGGACAAAAACGCACGCACATTTGCCGTTTGCGCACGATCGACACCGGTAATTTCGATCTTCAACCCTGCGGCACCGGCACCGGCGGTCCACAGCACCAAGCTGACTGCAGCAGCCAGACGGGCAATTAGTCGATTAATAGATGTCACAACTTCCTTCTGTTTGCACAGAAATGTGCCGACCTGACAGGCGGGGTTAGTTCAAAGCGCGCAGTTTACCGCAGTGCACGGGTGACGGGCAGCACATTGTTGCGGCAACACAAAGCTACTTATTGACAGGGTAGATGCTGTGTTTTGGTGTGCTGAACACCGACCGGACCATCGGCTCAAACAGACCTAGCGCCAACTCCGGGGCAGAGGCATCGAAGGCCGGATTGTCATATTCGGCGACAAAATGCTCGGTACGGTCGTAATTGGGATCACCGGCAAAGCGGTCACGCATATTGCGGTCCATGCCCATATGGTGAAAGAAATTGTAGCCCTGAAAAATACCGTGATGCTTCACCATCCAGTGGTTTTCCTCGCTAATAAACGGCTGCAGAATCGCCGCGGCCACATCCGGGTGATTGGTACTGCCCAGCGTATCGCCGATGTCGTGCAGCAGTGCACAGACCACATACTCTTCGTCCTCACCGGCGTCGGCGGCGAGGTGTGCGGTTTGCAGACAATGCTGCAGGCGGTCCACCGGGAAGCCGCCGAAATCCCCGCTCAGCAATTCCATATGGGCAAGAATCCGGTCCGGCAGTTTTGCGATAAACAGCAACTGCTCGTGCATGATAATCTGCACATCCTCGGCGGTGCACTCCGAGAATTTATTGAACGACGCTTTCATATCAGTAAAACTCCTTGCGCATTTCGATACCCATTATCCGCGGCTCGCCGTAGGTGCGAAAGTAGGTTGCCGTGGAATCTGCCACCGATGCGATACCGACCTGATACCGTTCATCCGCTGCATTTTTAATATACGCCGCCACCGTTGTATCGCCGTCAGTGTTGAGCCAGGTCAGGCGCAGATCGACTACACTATAGGCTTCCTGGCCCGCCAAATTAACATCGCGCTTAAACGCCGTGTATGCGCCGTCATCCAGCCCGTAGTAAATCTCTGATTTATAGGAATAATCCAGCCGCGGCGTGATTGCGCCCAGATCCGTCTGGAAGGTGTATTGAATACCGAATGAAGCGGTAACTTCCGGCGAGACGGCAAAGGTTTCATCGGTACGGTCAACACGCGTCGGATTTCCCAAAACCTGCTGGAGCAAGTCATTATCTTCAAACTCGCTGAATTCGTAGCGGTTTTTACTCGCTGAAGCGTTTAACATCAAACCCGGTGACGGCATCCATTGCAGCTCCGCCTCGATACCTAGGATCGACGACTGTCCGGCGTTATCGAAAATGACCACCAGATTATTCTGCGAGTCGGTATCCACCTGAATCAATTGTTGGTCATTAAAATCCATATCGTAGGCGGCGATGTTAAACCGGACCGAGCGCTGAAAGGCCTCAAACTTGAAGCCGATTTCCCGGTTCTCCACTTCTTCCGGCTCTACTTGCTGAAGTCCGTCGACGCCCTTGGGTTCGAAAAATCCGGACTTAAAACCGGAACTCCAGGTGCCATAGACCATGGCCGAATCAATAAATGATTCCTCCAGCCAGCTATCGGGGGCCTGATAGGACACCGACAGCATCGGCGTCACCTTGCTGAAAGTCTCTTCGCGCATATCGGTACGGATCGGGGCGGCGATCATCGGGAAGTCGTTGAGACCGTCCCCATCGGCATCGGGAAATAAATCCATCGCCTGCTGTACCGGGTCTTGCAGCCAGGTGCAGTTACATGGGCTGAATGAAGCCGTATTATCCAAAAACGCGCCCGAAGGTCCGAACCGCGTAGACGCCAGCATAATATTGCCAATCGCAACGCGGTCAGCGGCAAAGACTTCAAGCTCAGAAGTACGGGTTTCCTCGGTCCAGCGAATGCCGACGGTGACTTCGAGTTGTTCGGTCGCCTGCCAGGAACCCTGAAAAAATGCCGCTAAGGTCTCATTTTCAAGCTCGAATTCGCTGATCAGTATCGGGTCAACCAGTATACCAACCAGCGGCGTTCGGCCCTGAGCGCCGGCATCGGGCTGGGTCGGGGCGTTGCCACCAGCAATCTGCCCGAGGGTCACCGAGTCGATACCATTCAAACTATTGGTCAGTGCGAATTGCTCCGTATTGGTTTCGTACATGCCGAAAAGACCGGTGGTGTAGGTCACGGCACCATCAAACAGCGTGCCGTTAAGCTGAAACTCCAGACTATATGAGCGGCGATCAGAGTCATCTGTGTTATGGGATTCGTTGAAATTACCCGGGCCACCATCCTGATCACTGGTCTGCACCGGCCCTTTCTTCTCAGCACGCGCACCGGCGACCATTTTAAAATCCAATGTATCGGTCAGCGCCCAATCGAGGGTGCTGGCCATTAGAATAGTATCGAGTTCCTTATCCATTTTTGGTGCCGGACCCATATTCGCCTTGAGATCACCGAGGCGCTCTTCTGAATTGCTTTCGCAATTCTCACGGTAGGCTGTCGGATTAGAAGGGTTTGTGTCTCCCTGCCACATCAAGTACAAACCGCGTAAAAACAAACCATCGTCATTGGAGATACGGCAGTTAGCTGCGGCGAGGTTCTCGCGCATTTTGCCGTAGTACGCCAGCGAATCGATCAGCATATTCTCGCTGACTTCCCAGCGCAGTTGCGCCATATAGG
>JBFJYC010000055.1:0-13890 GCA_041622815.1 Spongiibacteraceae bacterium
GGGGCAGGGTCACTTCGGGTTGTCTCGGGCCGGTCTGCATGCCGGCCGGGGCGAGCGAAAACGGATTGCTGAGAACTTTGCGCAGCGCCGGGTCTTCAGACACCTCTTTGAACAGGTTCATCATGCTGGCGATGGTGCCGCCGCTGGCACCGCCTTTCATAGCTTTCACGCGCATGCGGATGCGCGGCGCGTAATGACCGAAACGCTGCTGAAATTGCTGCTGCACATACCAGACACCCAGATCCGACGGAATCGAATCGAAGCCGCAGCTGTTGACGATGCGCGCGCCGCTCGCTTCGGCTTGCTGCTGGTGTTCGCCGATCATGCGCGCAATCCACTGCGCTTCTCCGCAGAGATCACAGTAGGCCCGGCCTTGTTTGGCGCATTCGCCCAGCAGAATTGAACCGTAAAGCGCATACGGCCCGACGGTGCTGACGATGACTTTGGTCTGCGCGACCATCGCCTGCAGCTGCGCCTGATCGCCGGCTTCCGCGATGATGATGGGCAGTTCAGGCGTACCGAGCGAGTCCCGCAGTGCCTCAAGTTTTGCTGCATTCCGGCCCGCAATCGCCCATTTCAGATCATCGCCGCTGCCGTATTGCGCAACCAGATAGCGGGACAGTATTTCGCCGACAAAACTGCTGGCGCCGTAGACAATGATTTCATAGGGCGTAGTCATGGGAATTTGCTTCTCTCGGGCTATGGCTGCGCGACTAGTCTACGCGATTTGCGGAGCAGGCGGGACCGGACTATTGACAGTGTAATGCCCCTAAAATTATCCGAAACTGATAGCATAAGCGGGTCTGTAGGAGCTGCGCGGCGAACCTGATAAAAAAGGCCGTTCACACTCTGGGTGCATAGCAATAAATGGTATTTCATAAAGAGCTGCATAATCATCAAAAAAATGCAGGTTGACCGTTATTGCAACGCTGTTGCTGGCTGCCGCGATTGCGCGGGCGCGCCACGGCTTTTGCCGATAGACAGTAAATTCAGCAAGCAATTATAAGAATAATTTTTTACATAGGGGGGCATTATGTCAATTTACAGGATTTCGCAGTTCGCGCGACGGAGCAGTGTTCGGGCGCTGCAGATGGCAGTGCTGGCGGCGGTCGCGGTGCCCGCACACGCGCAGCTCGAGGAAGTCATCGTAACGGCGCAGAAGCGTGAGCAGGCGCTGAGTGATGTGCCGATCAATATCAATGCCTTCAGCGGTGAAATGCTCAAAGACCTCAATATTCAGCAGTTCGATGATCTCGCCAACTTTGTACCGGGTCTGGAAATTCAGGAGCAGAGCGCAAACAACCCCGCCTTCGTGATTCGCGGCATTACCTCAGACAGCGGCGAGGCCAATATCGAACCGCGCATCGCGATCTTTCAGGATGGCGTGCCGTCTTCACGCTCACGCGGTTCCTTCTTTGAGTTGCATGATTTAGAGCGGGTGGAAGTAGTCAAAGGTCCGCAGAGCACCCTGTTCGGTCGCGCCGCGTTGATCGGCGGCATCAATGTCATTCAGCAGAAGGCCGGTTACGAATGGCACGCCGAACTGCGCGCCGGCTATGGTGAGGCGGTGCGGGACACGACCTACGATGAGATCAGCGGGCATCTCGGCGGTCCGATCATCGCGGAAAAACTGGCCGCGCGGGTCGCTTTTATCGACAAGGAGCGTGATCCCTATGTTGAGAATCTGCTTGGCGGTCCCGGCTTCAACGGCGCCGATGTTGAAGCCTATCGGGTGTCATTCCGTGCCGATCCGCTGGAGTCGCTGCGCATCGACCTGATCGGCAATCATCAGACCGATACGCCACCCGGCACCGGTTTTAAATCCAATCGCTTCGCACCCGAGGGCGGCGATACCAGTCCGTTCACTGGTGCTGCGTTGCGCAACTTCGGCGGCTTTCGCGGCCGCGGCGCGCACGAGCTCGGGCTGGAGCGGGACATGGAAAGCCTGACCGGCATCGTCGCCTGGCAAATCAGCGAGGCCTGGTCGTTTACGTCTATTTCAGGCTACCGGGAGTTTGAATCGGAAGAGGTATTCGATGCCGATGGCTCCTATCACGATATTCTGACAGTGTCGGAAGTTGCATCGGGCCGGCAGTTCAGTCAGGAATTGCGTTTCAACTACGACGCCGGTGGCAAGTTGAGCTCATTTTTCGGCGCTAACTTTCTCAAGGAAAAAGGTGAGCAATATGTGCCGCTGGCCACGGACATCAATGTTGGCATACCGTTCTTTGTCGAGTTTGTAGCGACCGGTGAGGGCAGTGAGCCCGACAACGACTCCTCCGGCGATCTTTACGAGGAAGAGTTTGCGAATCGCAGCGATACCAAGTCGGTTGATCTGTTTGTCGATGCCACCTACCACTATTCGGAAAAGCTGCAGCTGACGGCGGGAGTTCGTTGGACGCATGACGACAAAACCACCAGTTATTTCGGTCGCTCGGTGACCAATTCCAGTGGCTCCGGCTTGTCGCTACCCGATCCGGATAATGCCGGACAATTTTTAATTTCCGGTGGCGACCAGGGCAGCACATTGTTTATCGCTGCCAGCGAAGGCGGGGAAGTGCAGCACGCCAGCGATACCTTTAGCGGGTTTTCATGGCGGGCAGTCGCCGCCTATCATTTTACCGAAGACCTCAATGCCTGGGTCAGCTATGCGCGGGGCAGGCGGCCGGAGGTTATCGCCTTCAATACACCCGAGGATGAAGATTTTGTTGCGCCGGCCACTTTAGACGCGGAGCTTGTCGATTCGATTGAGTTCGGCGGGTTTGCGAGCTTTTTCGAGCGCGAGCTGAATTTCAGCGGCTCGGTTTTCTACTATGAGTACGTCAATTTTCAAACCACGATATTTGTTGCCGGCCAGGCTGCGGTTGAAGTGTTGAACGCGGGTTCGGCATCGGCCTATGGCACCGAACTGCAAGTTGATTGGAAGCCAATGCAGGGGCTGCAGCTGTTTGCGAGCTACGGTTATAACCACGGCCGCTTCGAAGATAAAGATGATTCCGGCAAGGAACAGCAGTTTGGCGGCAACCAGTTTCGCCTGAGTCCGGACCATAGCTTTGCGTTTGGTGGTACGTTTGCCTACCCGACCAGCTACGGCACCTACTCCATTACGCCGTCATATACCTATAAAACTAAGATATTCTTCGACGACGATAACGATCGTCCGGACCTGCAGGAGTTTGATGATATTCAGGATGAATTTCAGGACGACTACGGGCTGCTGGACGTGGCAATGCGCTTCGAGACCGCCAACGGTTTCTTCGTCGCTGAGTTATTTGCCAAGAACCTGCTCGATGAGGAATATCTGCTCGATGCGGGTAACACCGGTGACGGCTTTGGCCTGCCGACCTTTATTCCCGGGCCGGGCAAGTTGATCGGCATCAATCTGACCGGGCGCTACTAGCAGATGTATGGCGGTAAGGCTTAGTGCTCTGTGAGTCGTGATGGCTTGCGCCAATAATTAGAGAGGTCCGGATTGATAAGGCCGGCTGAATCTCTATCGTTAAATACTGCTAGTTCCCGTTATGTGCAGAGGGGAATAACAGTGGTCTAATAGAGCGACGTAGCCGCTGCTCAAATAAATCGCGCATACCCCGGTATGGCACTTGGTGGCGAAATGTTTTCTATTGGTTGTCGCAATGCTTAGAAAAATATCGCTGCCTCTGGTTTTGTTGGTGCTGGCCTACGGCTTATGGACCAGCGCTGAGTTTGTCGATATCGCCGCGGGTGTGGCGCTGTTCATGTTCGGTATGGTGTTGCTTGAACAGGGCTTTAAAACCTTTGCCGGCGGCGCATTGGAGGCGCTGTTACAGCGCATCACTAACGGTTTTGGCAAGTCCTTGCTGGTGGGTGCGCTCAGTACCACATTGATGCAGTCCAGCTCGCTGGTATCGCTGTTAACGATTTCCTTTGTCAGTGCCGAAATGATCAGCCTGGCGGCGGGTATCGGCATCATTATGGGCGCCAATATCGGCACCACCACCGGCGCCTGGCTGATTGCCGGACCGGGTTTGTCGCTGGATATCGGCAGCTACGCCATGCCGATGCTGGTGTTCGGCATGGTGTTTTTGGTGCAGCGCGGCCGCGGCATGCGGGCGGTCGGCAATCTGCTGTTCGGGGTTGCGTTTTTGTTCCTCGGCATTCACTTCATGAAACTCGGTTTTGCGGATTTCCAGCAGGGGGTCGACCTGTCGGCGTATGCCATGGCGGGTCTCAAAGGTGTGCTGCTTTACACACTGATCGGCATGCTGGTCACGGTCATCATGCAATCCAGTCACGCCACGCTGCTGATTGTGATCACCGCGCTGTCGGCAGGCCAGGTATCGTATGAAAACGCACTGGCATTAGCGATTGGTGCCAATCTCGGCAGTACGGTTACGATTGTGTTGGGCAGCCTGACCTCCAATCTGGCGGGCAAGCGTCTGGCCGGTTCCCACGTGTTATTCAACGTGATTACCGCGGCGGTGGCCATCGCGATTTTGCAGCCGCTGTCGGAATTTGTCGATCTCAGCGCGACGTTTATCGGCCTCGCGCCGGACAACTACCTGCTGCGTTTGGCCTTGTTCCATACTTTGTTCAATATTCTCGGTGTGCTGTTGCTGGCGCCTTTCGTGCGTGTGCTGGAGTGGTTGCTGTTGCGCTATGTGCGCGGTGGCAGCAAGGGCAGGGAAGAGCCGCTGTATCTCAATCAAAGCGCGCTGGCGACACCGGCGACAATCGTCAATGCGCTGCGATTGGAAGTGCAGCATCTGTTTGAAAACGCCTACGGGCTGTTGGCACACGGCTTGAGCCTGAGCCGTAAGACAATCGATTCAGATGAACCGCTGGATGTGGCAGTGGCGTCGACGCGGCGGATTATTCCGCTGGATGTGGAAGACGCCTACGAAGGCAAGATTAAGACTTTGCACGGTGAGATTGTGGCGTTTATTGTCGCCGCACAAAGTCAGGAGACCACGCGCAAGGTGGCCGAAGATATCTATCTGTTGCGTCAGGCCAGCCGTGCGATTGTCGAAGCGGTGCGGGGCATGAAGCACCTGCATCTGCATCTTTCCCGCTATGCGCTGTCACCGAACCCGGTGGTGCGGGCGCGCTACGATATTTTGCGTTTAGAGTTGGCGCAGCAGCTTCGCGTCTTGCGTAAGGTACAGCGCGAAGGCCTGTCCGGCGAGGGTTTTGAGTCACTGCTGCCGGACTTGCGGGCGTCGGTCGGGCGCGCCGGCCACCATCTGACGGACGGGCTCGATGCGCATTTGGTGAAACGTGAAATCAGTGCGACCGTTGCCGCGGCGATCATGAATGATCAGGCCGACCTGGAAGCGATTTGCGAAGCCCTGTTTGTCGCTTTGGCGGCGCTGTTCAGCGCCGATCACGTTACCGAGCCGGCGCTTGACGATGACGGTGCTGCCGTCGCGGCGGGTGAAAACCTTTAGCCGGCGGTCGGCTGCTATTTCTTGTTATCCGCCGCCGGTTTCTCATGATGTCCGCCAAACTGCTTGCGCATGGCAGACAATAGCTTATTGGCGTAGTCGTCTTCGCCACGCGAGCTAAACCGACTGAAGAGTGCCGCGCTGATAACCGGTGTCGGCACACCTTCGTCAATCGCGGCGTGAGCGGTCCAGCGGCCTTCGCCGGAGTCCGATACCCGTCCTGAGAACTCGCTTAGCTGCGCATCGTCAACCAGTGCTGCGGCCGTCAGATCGAGTAACCATGACGAGATCACGCTGCCGCGGCGCCACAGTTCGGCAATTTCGGGAATGTCCATTTCATACTGATAGTAGGCGGCATCCTGCAGCGGCGCGGTTTCGGCATCGGCTTCGAGCGAACGCTTGCCCGCATTGGCGTTATGCAGAATATTCATGCCTTCGGCGTAGGCCGCCATCACGCCGTACTCGATACCATTGTGAATCATTTTGACAAAGTGCCCGGCGCCATGCGGCCCGCAGTGCAAATAGCCCTGATCGGCGGTGCTATCGGATCGCTGCCGGCCCGGCGTGGCCGGAATCGTGCCGGCGCCGGGAGCTAGTGTGCTAAAAATCGGATCGAGGTATTGCGCGGTTTCCGCTTCGCCGCCGATCATCAGGCAGTAGCCGCGCTCAAGCCCCATAACACCGCCGCTGGTACCGACATCAAGGTAGTGCAGGCCCTGTTCCGCCAGTTCGGCGCCGCGCCGGATGTCGTCGCGGTAATAGGAATTGCCGCCATCAATGACGATGTCGCCGGGGTCCAGCAGCGGCAGCAGTTGCGCCAACAGATCATCCACGGTTGCCGCCGGTAGCATCACCCATAGCACCCGCGGTTTGCTGAGTTGCTCAACAAAATCGGGCAGTGAGTCAAACCCGGTCGCGCCGATATCGGTGAAAGTTTTGAGCGCCTCTGTGCGGCGGGCATAGACCACACATTCGTGGCCGCCGCGGATAAGCCGCTGCACCATATTGCCGCCCATACGCCCTAAACCAATCATGCCTATCTGCATAACCCAGCTCCTGTATTAACAGCGCATTAGCGCGCCCGCCCCAACCTGATTCGCGAGCTCTTAGTGTAGTTGAGATTAACGGGGTAGCGGTTTGAGTTCTATGCTTTGCCAAAGAATTAGCGGCAGAGACTGCCTATGCGGGATTATTGGTATGTCCGGGCCTGCAATGGCAGTATCCTCAAAGCAGGGGCTGTGAACACTGAGCTTGCGGATGTCGCGGCATTGCGGAAACGCAGAAAAACTTAGGTAATGAAACAAGGATAAGACTATGCAGTGGTATACCGGCAACGCCTTCTACGACACGCTGCTGCTGATTGCGTTTGTGTTCGCAGGTATTGTGTTACTCGCCAGCTTTTTTGGCACCGCCCAGTACGGCGGCCGTTTCGCTACCCCGGGGAAGGGCATCAAGCTCGGTTCCAAAGCCGGCTGGATGGTGATGGAGTTTCCCGGCCTGTTGGTGTTTCCGCTGGTCTTTTTCAGCGGTCGCAACGCCATGGAACCGGTGCCGCTGTTTTTCCTGTGTATCTGGATGATGCATTACAGCAACCGCGCGCTGATTAACCCGATGTTGATGCGGGTGCAGCCCGGCTCCACGTCCTCGTTTGATTTGAGCGTGGTACTGGCCGGCTGGGTAACCCTGACACTACACGGCTATTTTAATGCGGCCTATATATCGCAGTTCAGCGATCAGTATGTCGCTGCTTGGTTTACAGATCCGAGGTTCCTGACCGGTCTCGTTATCTACCTGTTCGGGTTCACCCTCAATATTCACTCCGACTATATATTGCGCAATCTGCGGTCACCGAATCCGTCACCCGACGAGCCGCGCTATAAAATTCCCTACGGCGGTGGTTTCAGGTTCGTCAGTTGCCCGCAGTATCTGGGGGAGATCACAGCCTTTGCCGGCTTCGCCGTAATGACCTGGAATCTCGGCGCGGTGTTTGTGCTGGCGATCACCATTGCCAATCTGGTGCCGCGGGCGCTGGTGACGCACAAGTGGTTCGGTGAGAATTTTGCTGACTACCCGGCGGGGCGCAAGGCGGTGATTCCCTATGTTCTGTGATGGCCGAAGCCGTTACGTTGAGCGGCCAAATGCGCAGCGCAATGCGGTGTGCAGGCCAAGTTGTACCGCGTTGGCTTAGATCATATAAGAATGCGAGCATCTCTGCCCATGCGGGTAACTGAGTTGATTTCATGGATTATTTTCCCAATATCGGTTTTCGCGGTGCTGGGTGGTGGCGTGTGCGCAGTGGGTGCCGGCTATGCGCCGAGCCTGGTCGCCGGGATCGGGACCTTCGTGAGTCTGGCGCTGGTGGTGACATTGGAGCGCTTGCTGCCTTACCGCCGTGAATGGAATCACTCGCAGGGCGACCTCACCGCCGATCTGATTTATCTGCCAAGCTACTTTGGCATCAACGCGCTGGTGCAGCCCGTCGCCAGCGCAGGCATTGTGCTGATCGGGGCGATGCTGTCCGAGAGGTTAGGGCTCGGTTTCTGGCCTGCTGAATGGCCGCTGGCCGCTCAGTTTCTGCTGGCTTGTGTTGTCGTCGAGTTCTTTGATTACTGGCCGCACCGGTGGCTGCACGAGGTGCCGTTTTTATGGCGCTTTCACGCCATTCATCATAATCCGAAGCGCTTGTACTGGCTGAATGCGACCCGGGCCCATCCCGGAGAAGTGGTATTTCGCGGCATGATCAACGCGATTCCGCTGGCACTCGCCGGCGCGGGTGCAGAACTGCTGGCGCTCGTAAGCTTGACGAATTCAGTACTGGGTCTGTTCCAGCATGCGAATATCAATTTCAAGCTCGGTCCGTTGAGCTGGATATTCAGTGTCGGAGAAATGCATCGCTGGCATCACTCGGTGAAAATATCCGAAGCCAATCACAATTACGGCAGTAATTTCCTGTTTTGGGACGTGGTGTTCGGAACGCGTTATCGCGACACGGATAAAACCGGCCCGGACAGTTTAGGCATCGAGGATGATTCCATACCAAGCAGTTGGTGGTCGCAGCTGTTGGTGCCGTTTAAAAAGCGGTGATTCCTGTTTCGCCCTTACTGAAAGTATTGCGACGTTTGCAGATGACCGGGGAGCGTTTGGCCTATGTTCCAAATCGTGATTGAACGCAACATTGCTGCCGGGCGCGGGCAGGTCTGGCATGTCATTACCGATTTCGAGCGGTACCCGGAGTGGAATCCGTTTATCACTTCGTGCAAATCAAGCTTGGAAGTGGGTTCGCCGATTGCCATGAAAGTACGTCTTCTGCCCGGGCTGATTCTGCCTCAGCGTGAAACCGTGCGAGTGAACGTAAAAGATGAACGCTTGGAATACGGCATCCGGCTGCCCTTGGGCTTGCTCCGCAGCGCCCGGACACACGAACTGACTGCGATTGATGCGGGAGGGACGCGTTACCGCTCTGGTTTTACGCTGCAGGGGCCGTTAGCGCCGTTGGTTAAACTACTGTTGGCAAAGCCGCTGAGGAAAGGTTTTCAAGGGATGACTGATGGCGTCGTCGCAGAAGCCCAGCATCGGGAGTCAGGGCGCACGCCATCTGAAACGAAAAGCGGTCTGGCGCTATAATCGCGAAGTAATTTATTTCACTGTGGGTCACCTTCATGAATGCCTTTATTTACAATTGTCTGCGTATGCCGCGAGCTAGGGCTGATGCGGCGACAGGCACCTTGGCGGGTATGGCGCCTCATGCATTGGTGGCGCAATTAATCGGCCAGCTTGAGCTGCAGTTTCCCGGTAGTCGCGCCAATGTGGAGCAATTAGTGGTGGGCTGCGTTGGCCAGATTGCCAGCCAGGGCGGCAATATTGGTTTGGTATCAAAAGTGGCGAGCGGATTACCGGTGTCTGCGACGGCGCATGCGCTCAACAATTATTGTGTCTCCGGCTTAACCGCGGTTGGACAGGCCGTGGCATCGATTAGCTGCGGTATAAGTAAACTCAGTATCGCGGGTGGTGTGGAAAACATGAGCCAAGTGAGTTTCTTGGCAGATGGCGCCAGCTATTATCAGGATGAAACCTTGCCGCGAGACGGTCGGTTTCTGCCGGTACCTGTCGCGGCTGATTTATTGGCCACAGAACATGACATCACGCGTGAAGAATTAGATGAGATTGCTTTGCAGTCACATCGTCGTGCTGCAGCGGCGCTGAACTCCGGTCTCAATAAATCGCTGATAGCTGTCCGAGACGAGAGGGGCGAGGAGTTATTAACACATGATGAATCAATCCGGCCCGATATTGACCCGCACAAACTTGCGCAGATGCGACCAGCGTTTGCTGATTTTGCGCCCCCCTATAAAAATACGATCGGTGAGCGGGCACTCGAGCCGCGGCACACGATGGCACACATGCCAGCGATGGTTGATGGTGCTGCCATGGCGCTGATTGGCCCTGAAAATTTCGGCGATCACACGCCAAGAGCGCGAGTGGTTGCAATGTCGGAGCGCTGCGCAAGTGCGGCGGAATCCTTAACCGGCGGTTTTGCGGCAATGGACGCTGTATTGGGACAGGCGGGTATGAAACTACAGGATGTCGATCGAATCGAATTTATGGAGGCGTTCGCTGTAGTACCGGCTTTGTTTAACCGAAGATTTCCGGATGCGGTAGAAAAAACCAATATCGGTGGTGGTCACATCGCGAAAGGTCACCCAATGGGTGCCACAGGTGCTATTTTGCTGTCGTCATTGCTGGATTCGCTGGATCACGCTGATGGCGCTCTTGGCCTGGTCGTCGCGACAGGTGCTTCCGGTATCGGTTCAGCGATGATTGTGGAGCGCATGAGCTAGGCTGCTCTGTAACGTTTCACGCAAAAGTATCGGAATCCGGCAGTCAATTTCAACGAAGATCGAGTTTTCGCAAAGCTACCGCGCTGACGGTGCGGAACCGTATACCGAGAATGAATAGGGCCCTCGCAAAAGGGCTTCAAAACTCAGGCACCATATTCTGGGTAGCTCTACCTCCCACTCCTACAATTCTGACCGGATTATTATGGTTTTCCGATGCGGGAAGCGCGCACGCGTTGCATCAAGTCCTCAGCGCCCGGCGTGAGCATATAGCCCTTGCCGAGCGCGGCGGCGATAGCGGTCTGCATCGCCGCCACGTAACCGGCGTGGGTGGGATAGAGTTGCAGCAACGTCACCGGATCAAACTGAACCGTGTCACCAAACAGCCCGCAGCGATCGCCGGTGTAGGTTGCGATGGGCACGTCGATGGGTGGTAAGCGTAAGCCGCCGCGTGCGTTACCGTTTGCGTCGCGAACAATATTGGCGGTCAGGGGGTCGCGATCGATTCTGGGCGCCACGGGGGGTCTATTATTTTTGTGGCGCACCCATGCGTCGATATGATCCAGTGCGGCTTCATAGGCATACCGTGCGGGCATAAACGCTTGCGGACAAGCGCCGCTGGCAATCTCGCCGTATTGGCCACCGGTGGTACGATCAAAATAATTGCCGCTGCCCGGTCCGAAGCGGCTGCGTGACCCAGCAGCAACGCCGTATTGCAGCGTCCACCAGTCGGCGTGGGCAACACCCGACAGTTCCCACAGCATGAACATGCCGCCGTCGTCGCGCGGTACGCTGCCGCCGGCCTCGTTTTCGGTATTGATCCACAGCACCGGCGCAATGTCGTCACGCAGTGCTTCGACGCGGGACGCAACCGGAATAAAGCCATCCCATGCGCTGGCGAGTTCGGGGTAATCGTTGATGTACGCGCGCATGCGGCTGGCGGATTGTGATTGGCCGGTGGCGATCAGCCGCCGGGTTTTAAAACCGCCCATCGGGTCGGGATTCGTGCCCCCCTTGTCGCCACTGTGACGCAGTGCCTGTGCGATTTGGGAGAACATATCGAACGCGTATTTGTCGCCGGGATGGTTGATGGCTGCATAGCGAACCGGATCGAAGAACTTGAGCGCGAGGGGGGAGCCATCGATGCCGGCCTTCTGTGCAGACACCGCAACATAGGTGTAGCCGGCCCGAAAAATGTGTTCGTGCATGGAAGAGAACACCGGTGAGGTGTCCATCTGGCTGGTGACGTTCAGCCACTCGACCAGTATCGTGCCGCGGTATTCCGCTTCCCGTTTGGGGCGGAGCACCAGAAATCGGGTGGTGTAGGGTGCCTCGCTGCCGTCCGCTGCGGTGGCGGTGCCGGAAACAAAGTACTCATCCTCGGTATAGCCGTAGTCGGCCGGATCGCGGGCGCTGACGCCCAGTGGCCAGCCATAAATGCCGCCGCTGATCGGGCCCTGCAACTGGGGTACCGGCACCGCTGACTTTTTCCCGGCGTTGGCGCTGATACCGACAGAGAGCAGGCACAGTGCCGCGACAATGGGGACGAATAGCGTGCGTTGAAATCTTGCGAGGGTCGCGTGCATGTTGCGCTCCTGTTCTTTTAATAATTGAAGGATACGTAAAGCCACGTAGATTATACCGGGATCACCGATGGGTCACGCTGGCTGCAGCGCGCGATCTGGCTATCCTGTGCGGCCACGGATGCGGTTCCGCAGCGGCCACTGTGAACCGCTGGTCGCCACAGCGGACGTAATGACCGTTTGCGGCGTGCGACCGGATTATGTCTGGATCGCGCCGTACGTCTGGTCTACATTGCCCCTCTACAAGCCAACGTCAGTCTGATGGGGGAGTGCTGGCCGGAAACCGTTTTCGGGAAGCGCGCGAGCATTGAAACTCAATCGACAGATATTTGCCTGGGCCCTCTACGACTGGGCCAATTCCGCGTTCGCGCTGAGCATACTCGCGGTGCTGTTTCCGCTCTTCCTCGGCAGTTACTGGAGCGCCGGGGACTCGGGCGCATCGGTGACGGCCCGGCTCGGCTGGATTACCGCCGCTGCCAATCTAGTGGTCGCGGTGCTGGCGCCCATCTTTGGCACCATTGCTGACAAGGGTGGCTATCGAAAGCGGTTTTTGGTGATTCTGGCGACGCTGGGCGCGGCGGCAACGGCCGGCCTTGGGCTGGTGGGCAAGGGTGAATGGCCGTTGGCGCTTGTGCTCTACCTGATTGCATCTGTCGGTTTCTACAGCTCCACGCTGTTTTACGACTCCCTGCTGGTCGATGTATGCCCGCGTCAGAGCTACGATTTTGTGTCCTCTCTCGGTTTTGCGCTCGGTTATCTCGGCGGCGCGCTATTGCTCGGTCTGCACGTGTGGATGCTGCAAGCACCTGCGAGCTTTGCATTGGCGGATACCGAGACCGCGTTCCGGGCGGCTTTTGCCACAGTCGGGCTATGGTGGGCGGTGTTCTCTGTGCCGCTTGTCGTTTTTGTGCCGGAAATCAAGCGCGGCCTTGCCGTCTCGCAGGGGGTCGTGGCAGCCGCGTATCACGAGCTTCGCGCGACGCTGCTGCAGATTCGTCAGTACCGGAACGTCGTTTTTTTCCTCTTCGCCTACTGGCTCTACATGGGCGGCGTGTTCACGGTGATATCGATGGCAGCCAACTATGGACAGCGCCTGGGGTTTAGCCAGCAGGATCTGGTCATGGCTTTTCTGATTACTAATTTTGCCGGCTTTCCGGCAACCCTCCTCTACGGTTATTTCGGCCAGCATTTCGGGCCGAAGCGCGGAATCTATTTCGCTCTCGCGGTGTATATCGCGGTTTCGATCTGGGCGGTTTTCATGACCGAGGTGCGGCAGTTCTATGTGATGGCGATCATCGTGGGCTGTGTGCAAGGTGGGGTGCAGGGTTTGAGCCGGTCGCTCTATGCGGCGCTGATTCCACCCGTTCATTCCGGCCAGTTTTTCGGCTTCTACAACATGACGACAAAAGCCGCGCATGTGATTGGACCGTTTTTGGTCGGTGTTGCCGCCACGTTTTCGGAGGCACCTCAGGTGGTCTTGTTGGCCTTGCTGCCGCTGTTCATTGTCGGGCTACTGCTATTGACCCGGGTCAGCAAGCAGGTCGCCGCGTAGCGGCCTGAGCATGTTGTGCGAAATTATGCGTTTCATCATCGGCGTGTCGATGCCGCTGTGCTTGGCGCGCCACTTATAAAACGAGGCGCTGCTCATGCCGTCTGTCCGGCACAGTTCTGATACTGGCACGCCGGCTTCGGCTTCCCT
Organism: Spongiibacteraceae bacterium; assembly: GCA_041622815.1. Classification (GTDB taxonomy): domain Bacteria; phylum Pseudomonadota; class Gammaproteobacteria; order Pseudomonadales; family Spongiibacteraceae; genus JBFJYC01. The sequence goes on from JBFJYC010000055.1 coordinate 13,541, forward strand.
AACTAATTGAAATATCTGGCTTTCGGTAAATCGCTGCCGCTTGATTTGTAGAATCTGCTGTAGCTGGAAAACGCTACCCACTTCGTCGATTTCTTTCCGGGAGGGTTTCAGAGGTGTATGTTGACAAAGAGGGCGTTAACTCTCAGGTTTCAATCCTGTGTTTGCGCACAAAAGAGGTGTCAGTATGCGAGTTGCTGAATTGGCCGAAACCCTCGCGATCACTACGAACACCGTACGTCATTACACGCGGCTGGGTTACTTAACACCGAAAAATAATCGAGCCAATGCTTATAAAGAATATGGCGACAAAGATCAGCGGCGCCTGCAGTTTATTTTGAGCACAAGGCAAC
>JBFJYC010000056.1:0-13666 GCA_041622815.1 Spongiibacteraceae bacterium
AATTTCAGCCGCCAACTCCTCAGGCAGTGCTTTCTTATCGACATAGGCCTGAATCCGGCCGCTCATATCCTGCAGCACCAGAAACGGACCGCGGCGCGCCATAATGCGACCGGCCACCTGCGCCGGACGCGCCAACGCCTCCAGCTCCGCCTTGTCTTTACCGTCCAGCTCCTGATTCAGGTCAGCGGCGTAGTCTTTGCGCCGGAAATCATTCGGAAAGGCATTGCGCTGCTCACGGATGGCCGCAAGTTTCGCGCGGCGCTCGGCGATCAGTTTGTTTTCATCCCGGATTTCGTTGTCGGCCATTTTCGATCGCTGCTCATCTTTAGTCTGTGAATGTAGAGATATCCGCCTGCACCAATCCGGTACCGACCCTCTGTTCCGGGCTCTTCCATGAGCCTTACACGCACATCCCTGTGCGCGCCTTTAGTCACTGCGGTCCGGTAGCGGATCGCTGTAGGCTAGCCCTGCCCTATAGGCCAGCCTTCAGACTGGCTTCGATAAATTCGTCAATTTTGCCGTCCAGCACCGCATTACAATTGCTGGTTTGCACGTCGGTACGCAAATCCTTAATGCGCTGATCGTCCAGCACGTAAGACCGGATCTGGCTGCCCCAGCCAATATCGGATTTGGTGTCTTCCAGCGCCTGTGCCTCTTCGGCGCGCTTAAGCATTTCCATTTCGTAAAGCCGCGCCTTTAACTGCTTCCAGGCGCGATCGCGGTTGGCGTGCTGGGAGCGCTCGCTCTGGCACTGCACCACAATGCCACTGGGCTCGTGGGTCAGACGCACTGCAGAATCGGTTTTGTTAACGTGCTGACCACCGGCGCCACTCGCGCGGTAGGTATCGGTGCGGACATCGGACGGGTCGATTTCAATTTCGATATCGTCATCCACTTCAGGCGATACGAATACCGATGCAAATGAGGTATGGCGCCGGCTACCCGAGTCAAACGGTGATTTGCGCACCAGCCGGTGCACGCCGGTCTCGGTGCGCAACCAACCAAAGGCATAGTCGCCCTGCACGTAGATGGTCGCGCTTTTAATGCCCGCGACTTCGCCGGCGGACACTTCCGTGATTTCAGCTTTAAAGTCTTTGTCTTCGGCCCAGCGCAGATACATCCGCAGCAGCATATTGGCCCAATCCTGCGCCTCGGTGCCGCCGGATCCCGCCTGAATATCCAGATACGCACCGGCGCTATCCATCTTGCCCGAGAACATACGCCGGAATTCGAGCTTGCCGAGCTCGGCCTCGAGGCGCGCAATATCTTCTTCGATCGTGGCGAGCAGTTCTTCGTCGTTTTCTTCCGTCGCCATTTCCAGCAATTCGGCGGCGTCGGCCAGACCGGAATCAAGATTGCCGATGGTGGTCACCACCGCCTCCAGCTCAGCGCGCTCCTTACCCAGCGCCTGTGCCTTCTCTGGCTGGCCCCAGACTCCGGGCTCGCCCAGTTCTAGCTCGACTTCAGTTAAACGCTCCTGCTTGTGAGCGTAGTCAAAGATACCCCCGGAGGATATTGGTGCGCTCAGTCATATCGGCGATCGCGACGCGCTGGGGGTTTACTTCGAGCATTGGGAACAATCCACCTGAAAAATAGAGGGGCGGATTCTACAGCAAGCGGCGCCTAGTCGGAATCCACCGGTTTGCTATCCGCAGCCCCGACCAGCCGCACGTCCAGCGGCGCCGCCGCGTCCAAATGCACGTCGCGCTGAGGAAACGCAATAACAATGCCGTTTTGATGGAAGATATCGTCGATTGCGAAACGCAGCTTGCTGGAAATAATCCGGGTCTGCATCGGCGAGCGGGCGTGGACCCAGAAATAAATTTCGAAGTTCAGCGAGTTATCACCAAAGGCGTCAAAAATAATGATCGGCGCCGGCTGGCTGATGATCTCGGGCGTGTCATTGACCACTTTCCGCAACAACTCCTCACAGCGGCGCATCGGCGAGCCGTAGGCAACGCCGACACCGACCTGCGCGCGCACCAGATCATCGGACAGCGTCCAGTTGATGACGTTGCTCTCCAAAAAGAAGCTGTTCGGGACGATGATCTGGCGGCCATCGGTGGAGCGGATCTGGGTGCTGCGCGCACCGATTTTCTCAATTGTGCCATGGTTGCCGTCGACCTCGACCACATCCTGCGCCCGCACCGGCCGCTCCAGCATCAGGATCAGACCGCTGATGAAGTTGTTCATGATGTTCTGGCTGCCGAAACCGACACCGATGGCGAGGGCACCACCGAGCACGGTGAAGGCAGTCAGCGGGAAATTGATACTACGCAAGGCCAGCAGCGTAAAACCGACCAACAGGATATAGAAGGTGAGCGTTTCTATCGCCGCCACCGCGCCGTGATCCAGTTTTAATCGCTGCTTGGCAACGCGGCCGAAGAAACCGGACAGGCGTCGCGAAATCATCACACCGAGACCGGCCAACAATAGCGCACTGAAAATTGAACCGACCGTGATCGGTTCGTCCTGCACAGCAGTAATTTCGAAAGCCCAGAACCGACGTAGCGCGTTATAACCCTGCCGGACTAACTCTGACGGCTCCAGATTCAGTGTGCGCCGCTCCATCACACTCAGAAAATGGCGGTTCAGCCGCAGCTCCTTCAGCAGTGACTGCTCGTCTGCATGCAGTGCCTCGGCCAGCTGCGACATGGTTTTGAGCTGGGTCTGCTGGGCGGTTCGTACGATAGGATCAGCAGATTGCTCATCCAGCCGCGCCGTCAATGCGTCACTGCGCTTGCGCAGATCAGCCATGCGTCCCTGGCGGCGAATCAACAAACTATTGATGAATTCAATCCGTTCCCGCGCGCGGTCTATCCAGCCATTCATCTCCTGCCGGCCGGTACTCGCCAAGAGGGCGCGCTGCCAGAGCTGCCAGGTTTCTCGCCGGTGCGGAATGCGCTGTAGCTGCTCTTCCAACAACTGTATTTGCTGGCGCTGAGTATCGACCGCCGTGCTCAGCGCTTCAACCTGCGCGAGCTGCTCCGGCGCCGCATCGCCCTGCTTGGCAAAATTTTTCTGCGCCGCTGACAGGCGCAATTCCAGGCTGGCAAGCCCACGCTTCAGGCTTTCCAGATCACGCTGTATTCGCCCCTCCCGCTCAGCGAGCGCCGCAAACCCGGCGGACGCGTCGCCGGTTTTGAATTTCTGTGCGTTTTCGCTGCTGCTGATCGCAGCGTCCAGCGGTGCCAATTGCGCTTCAAGCAGCTCCAATTCGCGCTGTGATGTATGTAATTCCAGTTGCTGAACATTGACCCGTTCCGCAGCGATCCGCGAGTCGAGTTTGCGCACCGTTAATTCTGCGGCACTATCGACCTGTGCTTCGCGTTTACTCTCCCGGCGTTTGCGTTCCGCATCGTCCCACTTAGCGCGGGCATCGGCCAGCGCCTTGCGTTGCCCGGCGATGATCGCAGTGGTTGCTTCGATAGCCGACAGCAGCTCGAAGCGCTGCTCGTAAAAATCATTCAGCGCGAACACCGTATCGCGGGGATACCGCGGTTCCGCCACTGTTGCCGGCACACGCTCTTTGGCCAGCCCATCGCGCAGTCGTTGCTCGTTTGTCAGCAGCTCACGCAATTCATGCAAGCGGCTGATCAGCTTGCTATTCGGGTCGGTAGCGGCGGCCGCAGCCAGCTCGCCGGCCACTGTCTCCAGCCGCTGGCTGATGGCCGCCGCCGTGGTCGGGTCTTCTGCGGGTTTTGAATCTCCGCCCGTCCCCGGAAACAATTGTGCCACTGCGCCGGGAATAGCCAGCCAGAAGCACAACAGAATACCGGCGGCGCGACGATTATTAGAGTGGGTGCGCGAAGACAGAGAGGGCATGGCGGCGGAACCCGAAGAGGAAGTCCCGCCGATTCTACATCAGGAAAGTGCGATTGCGGTGCCCCGCGCCGGGGAAGATGATTATTCGCTACCGTCTACCTGTCGACGGTGATGCTTGGCCTGCCGGTTAATATTGCGACGCAACAGCGCCCGCTCCTCCGGACTCAGTGCGCGGTAGCGCCGCATCACATCCTGCACCCTTGCGCGCTGCTCCGGTGTCAGCTCACGCATTTTACGCATGCGCTCCCGTAGCCGCTGCTGTTGTTCAGGGCTCAACTTCGAGAACCGGTCAGCGCGTAACAGTAAGGCCTGTTGACGTTCTTCGCTCAAAGCGTTCCAGCGCTGCTGCATCGGCGCCAGCACCTGCTGCTGAGCGGCGCTCAGCGACTGCCACTCCACCGCGAACGCCGGCGGCAGCGTCAGGACAAACAGCGCCAGTGCTCGCAGTATGTTTTCAAACCTGCTCATAGCCTTATCTCCACCATCAACCTAGCCACTCGTCATCTAACACATCATCCTGCCCGGAACTGTCGAGCCCCTCCTCGTCAAAAAACAACAACAAGTCCAAACTATCTAAAAGCTCGGCAAGCTCCGCCGCTGATTCGTCATTCGATACCGCCTGCTGCGAGATCATTGCTTCGCCTTTGTCACGCCCCGCACCCTCCTGCAGCCCGGGCATTACCAGCACCGCCGCTAACACGCAGGCTGCAGCGCCCGCCAACCACCACACACGTTCTGTTGCCGGTTCAGCGTCGGCCGCATCCAGCGCCGCCCGGCGCGTATGCGCAAATCTTGCTGCCAGCTCATGTGCGCGCGCCGATTGCTCGGCATCGAGCAACTCACGCGCCTGCTTTACCAGGTCGTCATCATTCATGGCCAGTAGTCTCCCAGCTCGGCGCGCAGCTTCTCCAATGCGCGGCTGTAGTGTGTTTTCACCGATCCGGCGCTCACGCCCATTGCCGCTGCGGTTGCGGCGGTATCCATACCCTCCCACGCGCGCAGCAGAAATACCTGTTGCTGCCGCTGCGGCAAACGGCGGATCGCCGCATCTAATTGCCGCATCGCACCGGCGGTCTGCTGCGCCGCGACCGGCTCAAGATATTGCCGGCCCGCGGCGCTATCGAGCGGCTCTGATACTTCCTCGTTGCCGGTTTTAGAGGAGAACCAATACAGCGCCCGTCGAAGCTTCTGTCGCCGCCCCCAATCGTGAATGCGGTTCTGCAAGATACGGGCGAAAAGGGGCGCCCATTCAGCGGGGTCCCGATCGGAATACTTTTGTGCCAGCTGAATCATCGCGTCTTGCAGAATATCAAAGGCATCATCGGTATTGCCGGTAGTAAATTCGGCGCGTCGCAGAGCCCGCGCCTCGACGCTTTTGAGAAAACCGTTCAGATCGCTGATTGCTGCTGCCTGATCCGACAAAATATTCTCCAAACCCGGGCCTGCGACGATTATAGCCGCCTGCTTCAGCGATGGTTACGGCGGTCAAAGCGTCGTTCCAGGCGACTGCCCTTGCGGTCAAGACGCGCATCAATCCGGTCGCCGCGACGATCCAGTTTATAGTCGATGCGGTCGCCTTTTCTGTCCAGCCGCGCCGCGCGCCGGTCATGCCCGTTGGCAGCGGCTATTTCAGCCCGGCGGTCGAGGCGGGCGTCAATACGGTCACCTTTGATATCGAGCCGGCGGTCGATACGATCGCCCTTCTTGTCGAGCCGGTGTTCGATGCGATCGCCCGCGTCGGCCATCACCGGCGTCGCCAATATACCGAACAGCGTCATTCCAGCGATTGTTGTTGTCAGTTTCATAGCTACTCTCCGCAGTTAGTCTCAAGTGTTGCGGAGAGAATTCCCGCCCCACATAGCCTTTAACGCGCGAGCGGACTATCGGTTGACAAGCAATTGTTATTTTTTTGAACTATTCGTGTTGCGTGTCGGTGACTTCGGCATCGATCACGCCATCAGCGACTGAAATTTTCAAGCCATCGCCGAGGTCAAGCGCAGCGACTGAGCGGATTATCCGGCCGTCAGCATCGCGCACGATGGCGTAGCCGCGCTGCAAGGTCTGCGCCGGATTCAGGTTATACAGGAGTTGCTGAACCGCCGTGCCGCGTTCCCGCAATCGGTTCAATTGATGCCGCTGCGCGCTGAGCAGACGCAACTGACGGTCGTTCACGCGCTCCAGCAATACCGGTATTTGGGTCGACGGATTAACGCGCAGCAATTGCTGCGACAAGACCAGGCGCTCGCTGCGCTGCGCTTCGAGCAATTGATCCATACCGCGGATCAGGCGGCGGCGCAGCTCCGCCAAACGCTGGCCCTGTTCCTGCAGCCGCTGCCCCGGATGACGCAGCGCCCGACGCAGCGCCACCACCGTTGCCAGCGCATCATTAATCCGCTTAGTGATATTGCGTTGCAGGCGGACTTCCAAATCATCGATCCGCTGGGCGTATTCGCGCAACCGTTCCGCCGGATTGCGCAGCCGCCGCCGGAGTTCGTGCTGGCGGTTTTGTGCGTTGCTGATCACCGCGCCAACTGCACGCGCCAGCCGCTGTTCCAAATACTGTAGCCGCGCCAGGACTTCAGCGCCGTCCCGACTGAGCAATTCCGCCGCCGCCGAGGGCGTCGGTGCGCGCAGATCGGCGACGAAGTCGGCAATACTGAAATCGACCTCATGCCCGACTGCGCTGACCACTGGCAATGTTGCCCGCGCGATCGCCTCAGCCACAATACGCTCATTGAACGGCCACATGTCCTCTAAGGAACCGCCGCCACGCGTAAGCAATACTGCGTCGAAGTGACGCTCACCGGATTTTTGCAGTGCCTCAATCCAATCGAGCGCCGCAACAATCTGTGCCGCCGCCGCAGTACCCTGCACCTGCGCCGGCACCACTGACACCTCTAGCAGCGGCCAGCGCCGCGCCAGCACACTCACCACGTCGCGCACCGCGGCACCGGTAGGCGATGTAACAATCGCCAGATGATTAATCCGCGGCGGTAGTGGCTGCTTGCGATCCGCATCAAACAGACCGGCGGCCTGCAATTCGCGCTTCAGTTTTTCAAATTCAATCGCCAGCAAGCCGTCGCCGGCAGGCTGCATAGCATCGGCAATCAACTGATAATCGCCACGCGCCTCATACAGGCTGATACGGCCGGTGACCATGACCTTCTGACCGGCCTCGGGCTGAAATTTCACCGCGAAATTACGGTTCTTGAACATGGCGCAGCGAATCTGTGCCTTGTCATCTTTGAGGGTAAAGTACCAGTGCCCGGAGCCGGGGCGGGAAACGTTTGACAGCTCGCCGACAACCTTGACCACCTGAAAAACATCTTCCAGCGTTTGCTTCGCCAGCCGGTTGAGCTGGGAAACGGTAAAGGTGTCGGCGGGCAGTTTGTTCACAGATCGAAGTACTCGATCATCAACTGAGCACTCTCGCGGTTGCGGAACACATTCACATCCAGTTTATAGACCGCGCGCACCGACTGCCGCGACTCATCCGGCCATTGTTCCAGATCAACATTGAAGGCGATGGCATCGATAATCCGGCTGCGCTCGGCCGGATCCGCCAGCACCAGTTTTAAATGTTTCTCGCCGACAATTCGTTGCGACACAATATCAAACTCACCTTCAAACAGGGGCTCGGGGAACTGCTGCCCCCAGGGGCCACCGTCGCGCAGCAAGTGCGCGACGTCTAAATTGATTTGTTCACAGGGCAACTCGCCGTCGCTTAACAATACCGGCTGAAACACATGCGCCTCGATCCGCTCCTGCAATACGGCGTCAAACAGACGCTCAAACTCCGGAAAATGTTCACGCTCAAGCGTCATACCTGCCGCCATCGCGTGACCGCCAAAATGCGACAGCACCGCAGGCGCGCGTTTCGCCACCAAATCCAACATATCGCGCAGATGTACGCCGGGCACGGAACGGCCGGAACCTTTCAGTTTGCCATCCTCGGTCAAGGCGAAGGCGATGACCGGCCGGTGCAGCTTTTCCTTGATGCGGGAGGCGACCAAGCCGACAACGCCCTGATGCCAGCTGTCATCAAACAAACAAATACCGCGCGGTAATGCGCCGGCGTCATCGAGTTGCAGGCTATCGATCGCGGACTCGGCCTGTCGCTGCATATCGCGCTCAATCTCGCGGCGCTGACGATTCAGGCTATCCAGCTCGCGGGCCAGTAACATGGCTTCGTCTTCGCTGTCGGTCAGCAAACAACGTATGCCCTCGCTCATATCATCGAGGCGCCCGGCGGCGTTGAGCCGCGGCCCGACTGTAAAACCCAGATCGGTGGCGACCAGATTATTAATTTCTTTGCCGGCTACCTGTAGCAGTGCGCGGATACCGGGGCGACAGCGACCGGCGCGGATACGGCGCAGCCCCTGCGCGATTAATACACGGTTATTCGGTTCCAGCGGCACCACGTCGGCGACCGTGCCGAGCGCGACCAGATCCAGATACTGCGCGAGATTCGGCGCCGCGATATTCTGCGCTTCAAACCAGCCGCGGGATTGTAATTCCGCGCGCAGCACGCTGAGCAGATAGAACATCACACCGACACCGGCGAGCCCCTTGCCGGGGAAATCACACCCCGGTTGATTCGGATTTACGATAGCGGCAGCCGCGGGCAGCGAATCTGCCGGCAGGTGGTGGTCGGTCACAATGACCGGAATACCGAGCGCGTTGCAGGCATCGATGCCGTCGAAACTGGCGATGCCGTTGTCGACGGTGATGATCAGATCGGGGGTTAAATCACGCGCCACCGCGACGATTTCCGGGGTCAGGCCGTAGCCGTATTCAAAGCGGTTGGGCACAAGAAAATCGACATCGGCAGCGCCCATGGCGCGCAGTGCCAATACGCCGAGCGCGGTGCTGGTGGCACCGTCGGCATCGAAATCGCCGACGATCAATAAGCGTTTTTTAGCGTCGAAAGCGTCCGCGAGAATCGCGGCGGCTTTTTCAATATCTTTTAACGCCGGCGGCAATAAGGCGTTGAGCGCGGTATTGGCGGCAGCTGCTGAAGTTATACCTCTTGCCGCATAGAGCTGCGCCAATAGCGGATGAACCGATTCATCAAAATCGCCGTCACCGGGGGCGCGACGCTGAATTGTTTTGCGATGCGTAACCGCTTCAGGCACTGATATGGCTGGAGATAAACTGCTGTACAGCAGCGAGATCATTATCGATTACCGCGAACCGCTCTTCCAGTGACATCAGATTTTGCATATGCGCCGGCAGATCAGGCTCATGCGGGTAACCGGCAGCCCGTACCGCTTCAGAAAACTTGGCGGGATGCGCGGTTGCCAGCGAAATCATCGGCGTTGACTGGGATTCGCGACGCGCCCGTGCGGCGTTAAGTCCGATTGCAGAATGGGGATCCAGCAGATAATCCGAGGACTTCCAGACCTCAGCGATGGTTGCGACAGTCGCGTCATCATCCACGCTATGGCTGTCGAACAGAGCCCGCGCCTGATTGAACACACTGTCGGGCAAACTCAGCACCGACTCACCGAAGCCCGACATGATGCGCGCCAGCTCCGCACCATCGCGGCCGCAGCAATCAAACAACAGCCGCTCAAAGTTACTGGACACAACGATATCCATACTCGGCGACATGGTGTGCATCAGCTCGTTACGGTCGCACTGGTTGCGGCTGATCACGCGATGCAAAATATCATTCGAGTTGGTGGCGATAATCAGCTGCTGAATCGGCAGGCCCATCTTCTGGGCGAGATAACCTGCAAAAATATCGCCGAAGTTACCGGTGGGCACGGAAAAACTGACCGCCCGCTCGGGCGCGCCGACCGCCAGTGCCACATAAAAATAGTAAACGATCTGCGCCATAATCCGCGCCCAGTTGATCGAGTTCACCGCCACCAACTGGCGCCCGTCCGGCAAAAACGACTGGTCGGCAAAGCTCGCCTTCACCATCGCCTGGCAGTGATCGAAATGGCCGCGCAGCGCAATATTGTGAACATTTGCGGCAGTGACGGTGGTCATCTGCCGGCGCTGCACCGGCGACACCCGCTCGTGCGGATGCAGAATAAAAATATCGAGATTCTGACAGGGTGCGCAGCCGTGAATTGCTGCGGACCCGGTATCACCGGAGGTCGCACCCATCACGACCGCGCGTTGATCGCGGCGCTTGAGGAAGTAATCGAGTAAACGCCCCAGCAGTTGCAGTGCAAAATCTTTGAAGGCCAGTGTCGGCCCGTGAAACAGCTCCAACACCCATTCATTGTGTCCGGTCTGGACCAGCGGTGCGATCGCCGGATGGCGGAACTCGTTGTAGCTGGCATCGATGATCCGCCATAAATCCTTGCTATCGATCGAGTCATCGACAAAGGGCGTGATAATACGAAACGCGAGCTCCCGGTAACCCAGTTCGCTCCAGCCTTTGATTTCCTCGGCGCCGAAATGCGGCAATGTTTCCGGCACATAGAGCCCGCCATCGGGCGCCAGGCCGGTCAGCAGTACCTCTTCAAAATTCAGCGCGGGGGCCTGCCCGCGGGTGCTGATATATTTCACGATTATCTTTTACCCGTTCAGTTGATTAGCCGGCCAGTTCTTCAACGCGTATCCGCATCACCGAACCTTCGACCATGGCGGTCGCTTCAATCTGCACCACAGCATCGGTGATTGTCCGGTCCGCCACTTCATTGGTGATCAATACCAGCGGCACTGTCTTTTCGCCGCGCCGTGCTTCCTTCTGAATGACTGCTTCGATACTGATACCGGCATTGGCCAGTATCTGTGAGATCTTGGTGAGTACACCGGTCTCATCAAGCACAGTCATGCGCAGATAATGTGCACAGACAACCTCTGCAATACCGATAAACTCACGACCGGCATCCGGCTCGCCGAAATGTGCCAATGGCGGTACCCGCTGCTCCGGTGTCGCGTCCAGCGTCCGCACCAAATCAATAATATCGGCAACAACCGCAGACGCCGTCGCTTCACCGCCGGCACCCGCGCCGCAATACAGCGTCGGGCCGACGGCATCGCCCTGCACCAGCACCGCGTTCATCACACCGTTCACATTGGCGATCAGACGCTCCTGTGGAATCAGTGTCGGATGCACGCGCATTTCAAGCCGGTCGCCGTGACGACGGGCGATGCCCAGATGTTTGATGCGGTAACCGAGTTCTCTGGCGAATTTGATATCGCGCAACTCGATTTTAGTGATGCCCTCGGTGTAGACCTTGTCGAATTGCAGCGGCACACCAAAGGCCAGCGCAGTCAGAATCACCAGCTTGTGCGCGGCATCGATACCTTCAACATCAAAGGTCGGGTCAGCTTCGGCATAGCCGAGCTCCTGCGCTTCTGCCAGTACTTCGGCAAAACCGCGCTCGCGGTCGTCCATTTCGGTGAGAATAAAATTGCCGGTGCCGTTGATAATGCCGGCCAGCCATTCAATGCGGTTGCCCGACAGCCCCTCTCGCAAGGCTTTGATAATCGGAATACCACCGGCAACCGCCGCTTCAAAGGCGACCGTCACACCGTGCTTGGCGGCCGCCGCAAATATTTCGTTGCCATACTCGGCAATCAACGCTTTGTTGGCGGTTACCACATGCTTGCCGTTGGCGATCGCTTTCATCACCAGATCACGGGCGGTGGTGGTGCCACCGATCAGTTCGACCAGAATATCGATATCCGGGTTCACCGCGACATCAAAAATATCGCTGCTGACGATCGCGTCACCAATATCGCATTTCGGCGGCCGGCGGCTGCCCAGCTGTAGAATTTTAACGTCGCGACCGCTGCGCGCAGCAATTTCCACCGCGTTACGACACAGCACATCGACGGTGCCGCCGCCGACAGTTCCGATACCACAAATGCCGATATTGACCGGCTTCAGGGCAGTCTCCTGAGCACTCACAAATAATTGACCGAGGTTATTGAAAAAGGACGCGGATTTTAGCGGGAATAGCCGCGCAACACACCTGTTGTCCGCGGCGAATACCATGCCAACCAACACTCACCACCGCCATTACGGCAGCAGCGGTAATTACCGTATGTCTTTGCCCTGCGCGATCGCAGCGAGCTTGTCCGCGGGCATATAACCCGGAATCAGGCGACCACCGGTGGTCACGATCGCCGGGGTACCGCTGACACCAAGCCGGGAACCGAGGTTGTACTGGCTTTTAATCGGGCTGTTCGCACAGGTTTTCGACGGAATTTGCTGGCGGTTTTTCAATGCCGTCAACGCCGCCTTCGGATCAGCCGCACACCAGGCGCTGGTCATTTTGTTATAGGTCGGTGAGCCGACACCCGTGCGCGGATAGGCCAGATAGCGCACTTCGACGCCCATATCATTCAGCTTGGGTACTTCGCGGTGGAGTTTTTGGCAATAACCGCAATCAACATCGGTAAACACATAGATCGAGCTGCGGGTCGCGCCCCGTGCCGGGAAGATAATCATGTCGTCTTTGCGTACGCGGGATAACAGGGCACGGCGCTCGCGCTCGCGGTTGAGCTCGCTCTCGTTGACAAACCCATCGCTGCCAACCGAGTACAAATCGCCGAATACAAAGTGCTTGCCGTCACCCGAAGAGTAGATCAGCGGACCGCCCTCAATCTGCACGGCATAGATATCCGGAATCGGGCTCGGCTCGATTGAGGCGATTTTCATATCCGGCCGGCTGGCTGCAAAGGCCGCCTTAATCTGGTCTTTGGCCGTGGTCGCGGCGGAATTACCAAAGAACGGCTGCGCGATAGCGCTAGCGGAAAAACACAAACTCAGCATGACCAGCAGAGCGGCGAAACGGGGTTTAGGGGTCATTCAGGCCTCTTGAAAATAACTGTGCCGGCGGCTTGGATTACTGGAGCTTTGACGGCCGGAACCGGAAACGGTTCCCTTGAGTACTGCGGGTTTATTTAAGCGGCGTAGTGTTCCATGAATCGGCGCCCATTTCCATTTTATCGGCGGTCAATCGACTGCCATCAAGACTAGCCCCGCGGGTGGTGACGGGCGTGCAGCTGCTGCATCCGTTCGCGGGCGACGTGGGTATAAATCTGTGTGGTACTGAGATCGCTGTGCCCGAGCAGCATTTGCACCACCCGCAGATCAGCGCCGTGATTGATCAGATGGGTGGCAAAAGCATGACGCAGGGTATGCGGCGACAGCGGTGCCGAAATGCCCGCCCGGCGGGCATAGAGTTTGATCCGGTGCCAGAAGGTCTGCCGGGTCATGGCGGCACCGGCGCGACCGGGAAATAGAGAATCGCCGGTGCCGCCCTTCATCAGTGCCGGGCGCCCGCTGGTAATCCAGCGCTGCAGCCACATCAGGGCCTCCTCGCCGACCGGCACCAAACGCTCTTTGTCACCCTTGCCGACCACCCGCACCACGCCCTGCGACATGCCGAGCTGACTCAGCTCGAGCTTCACCAGTTCCGTCACCCGCAGACCGGTGGCATACAGCAACTCCAGCATTGCCTTGTCGCGAAGCTCACGTGACACATCGGGATCCGGTGCTGACAGCAGCGCGTCGACATCATCTTCACTCAGGGATTTTGGCAATGGCCGCCCTAATTGCGGGGCATCGACGGTCACGGTGGGGTCGGCACTGATGCTGCCTTCGCGCTGCTGCCAGCGATAGAAACCGCGCAGACAGGATAAATGCCGTGCCGCTGTGCGGGCGCTGTGTCCCTGCTGATGGACAAAGCCGAGATAGCCCTGCACCGCAGCCGCATCGGCATTCAGCAACAATGTGTGCTCGCCGGCGAGCCATGCCGCCCAGGCGGTAAGATCACGCCGGTAGGCGGCAAGGGTATTAGCGGACAGACCCCGCTCCAGCCAGATGGCATCGAGGTAGCGGTGAATCAGATCAATACTGGTATCGGTG
>JBFJYC010000057.1:0-13621 GCA_041622815.1 Spongiibacteraceae bacterium
GGCCGCTATTGGGGCTGCGTCGAGGAGTATGAGTTTTTGCACTTCGAAGCCTGCTACTACCAGGGCATCGACTACTGTATTGCCAACGGCTTAAAGCGGTTCGACCCGGGTGCGCAGGGCGAGCATAAGATTCAGCGCGGCTTTGAGCCGGTACCGATTTATTCCAATCACTGGATTGCCGATGATCGCTTCAGCGAGGCGATAGGACGGTTTTGCGTGGAAGAGTCCGAGCACAACGCCGCTTACATCGACAACGCGCGGGAGTATCTGCCGTTTAGAGAATCTGCGGAAAACGCTACAAAATTAAAAACGGCCCCGAAGGGCCGTTAAGTCGGTGTGTTGGCCTAGGCGTTTAGAAGTACTTACGACCGGTGATGCCAAACATGCGTGGCTCGCCGATAAAGTCAGCGACCCGGCCTCCGAGGGTAACCGTACCTTGAACGCCCGGCGGGTTGAATTGAATAGGTGAATACTCGGTATCTGTCAGGTTTCGTGCCCAGAATTCCACCGTCCAAGTCAGTGCCATGTCGCTGATGCCAACCCGGCCGTTAAACACCGTGTAGTCGCCGCGTTCAAACTGGGGTGCGAGTGAAGCATTGGTATTGCCGTCGCCGACATAGCGCGCATTTAAATAGGCCGAGCCCATCAGTGTCTCGTTTAGTGGGCGCGTGTATACCAAGCTAGCGGTTGCTGTCCAATCTGTTGCGCGTCGCTTGCCTGCTCGCGAGGGAGCTCCGGGCGAGAGCGTATCGATGTTTGATCCGCTAGGATAAAAGTTATCAATATAGTTGATGCCACCACTTATCCGTAGGTTGTCGGTTGCTTGCCACGTTGTTTCCAGCTCAATCCCCTGCACTTCGACCTTGTCGACGCTAGAAGTTGTAAGCGTTGCGCCGTAAAACTGGCCTAATTGGAAGTCCTGAAATTCCGAGTAAAATAACGTGGCATTGAAAGCAACTGTTCGGTCTAGGTAGTAGGTTTTATATCCCGCTTCGTATGAGTCAGCGATTTCCGCGTCGAAATCCAATTGATTTCCATTGGCTGTCGCCGTTGCCGCATTGAGGCCCAGTCGCGACTGATTAAAACCACCACTCTTGTAGCCACGAGCCACATTCAACCAAAGCAGTGCATCATCTTCGAGTGTGTAGGCCAGCTTGAGCGTACCGGTTACCTCTTCGTCTTTGCGGTCTGAGCTGTATTCAACCGTGCTGAGGCTGCCCACGTTCAAGAACGGGTTGGTGATACCCCCGATGCCGCACACCAGCTGAACAATTTGCGCTGCTATCGCCGCACCTTGGGCATCCGTCGTCGCGTTTGGGGTGCCGCCACCCAGCGCAGCAGAATAGAAACCGCCGTTGGCAGTCTGTTGCTGCACCGCACCGATGCAAGGGTTGCCACCCAGTCCTCCGCCACCACCGGGAACATAAACAAAGTTATTGCGAGTTTTTAGGTCAATCTCTTTCTTGTCCTGTGTCCAGCGGAGACCGGCAGTGAGCACTAAGTTATCGGCAAGATCAAAGTCGTTTTGTGTAAAGATCGCAATGCTCTCGCCATCCTGATTGCCCTTGTCATTAATGCCTTGTCCGTTGATGAATGCATTATTATCAACTGCATCATCGTAGGATCTCGCCGCAGACAATCCTCCTACCGCCGCATTGTAGTATGCCCTTGCATAATTGTTGGTGTCCCTGCCATATCCAGGTGAAAACTCGCCGGAAAGTGTTTCATTGGCGTAGAACAAGCCCACCAACCAGCTGCCGTGATCCCACGCGCCCTGAAAACGCAGTTCCTGCGTAATAGTTTCAAATTTCTGGCTGCGAACGCCGTTGGTTCCATATTGGTAAATATCAGCGCCACTGAAGTCGATATCGCCGGTTAAGGTGAGCTCATATTCGCGATAAGCAGTCACAGACACAGCCTGCACGCTGTCATTAAGATCCCAGCTAACTTCCCCGGATATACCCCAGTTTTCGGTTTGGTCGCCCGTTTCGCGCCCATTGGAGGTCGCCACTCGGCGGTCATAGGGGTCGGTGTCATTGTCCAGACCTTGTTCTCCGCCTCCAAGCGCACCAGCTCCGCTTAATCCATCGATAACATCAGCGCCGCGGCCTTTGCTGGAACTGGGTGCCCCGCAACAGATTTCATCGCGGTCACTGTAATCGATAATAAAACGCGCGCTAACGGTATCGGAGGGTTCCCACTTCAACTGGCCGCGGACTATATAACGTTCCCGGTCGTTCACGTCCGGCCCGTCGTTGATCTCTTCCAGGTAGCCGTCTCGCTGGGTACCGATGGCGTCAATGCGTCCTGCCAGCTTGTCTTCGATTAGTACTTTGTTCGCGGCAAAGCTCAGTCGACGCAGGTTGTAGTTCCCGAGTTGCAACTCGAAGAAGCCTTCGTCTTCTTCAATATTGGCAGACTTGGTGACTACCTGTACCAGCCCCGCCGAGGTGTTACGGCCGAACAGCGTGCCTTGTGGTCCGCGCAGTACTTCCACCCGCTCGATCTCGCCCAGCTCATCAATGGCGACACCGGCACGGTTGCGATAAACCCCATCAATAAATACACCGACAGCCGGCTCCAATCCCGGATCCGTACCCAAGGTGCCTACGCCGCGGATCGACATACTGCCCCCGCCTGAGGATTCGGTGGATGAAAAACTCAACGAGGGGTTGACCTGAACCACCTGACCTACATCACGGATGCCCGACTGTCGCAGTTCCTCACCACCGTAAGCCGACACTGCAACAGCAATATCGTTAACGGCCTGTTCTCGCTTGGTAGCAGTAACAATCACTTCTTCGAGAACTTTCGCCGCAGATGCGGGGCTAGAGAATAGAAACGAGGACGTGGTGAGCGCGAGTAGCGGTAAAAAAGAGAAGATGTAGCGATTCAGATTGGCCATGATGTACCCCTTGATGTGGTCAATTTTCTTGGGCCCAATGACGCTTATACGGCGCCTTACGTATTAAGCTAGTCCTAAATTGACGAACTGTAAAGTGCGTTCGGGTCAGGATGAAGGACCCGCAGAATCTGCTGTGGTTAGTACGCAGTCCAGTAGGTGTGCTCATTTTTATGTGTGTGAGGGTATAGCGATGACATGGTTAAACAGTGCAAGCGGCGCGGACGCAGGGCAGGTCTTTGGCTTGCGACCAAATTTGTTTGCAGACTACCAAGCGTTTGAGACGGTTTTTTGGCGCGAAAAATTGTTACCGCCGGTGCTGTTGGAACTGGTGCGCTTGCGTGTCGCGGGTTTACATCGTTGCTCACCGGAATTGAACAAGCGCACACCGGAAGCGCGCGCCGCGGGCCTGAGTGAGGAGCGTATTCAGCAGTTAGGTACGGCGGCAGTCGCTGAGTTTGATAGCTGCGAGCAGGCTTGTCTTGATCTCGCCGAAATGTTTGTCATCGACGCGCAGCAGATCAGCGATGCGCAGGTCGCCGCAGTGCATGAACATCTCGGAGATGCCGGTGTGGTCGCATTAATGGAGGCGCTGGCGCTATACGATGGTTATTGCCGGGCGCAGGTGATGCTGGGTGTGACTGCGGCAGGCTCAGCAACGGAGATGCTGTCATGAGTACGTCGTCCAGAGTCGCGCTACCCGAACCCGATTCAGACGATCCGATCAGCGGCAGCGCGCTGGCGCATCAGCCGCAGGCGCTCGCCGCGTTCAATCAGGTGTACGGCACGTTGTGGAGTCGCGGCGTACTCGATCACCCGAGCAAAGAGCTGGCGCGCCTGCGCAACGCCCGCCGGGTCAACTGCGTGTTTTGTAAGAATGTGCGTTTCTCGCAGGCAAAGGCAGATGGTCTGGAGGAATCACAGGTTGCGCAGATTCAGGACGGCTATGAAGACAGCGCGCTGTCGGCGCGCCAGAAATTGATTCTGCGCTACACCGATATTTTTCTGACCGATCCGCATAGTCTCGACGACGCCACGCGTGCGGCGATGCGGGCAGAGTTCAGTGATGAAGAGATAGTCGAGCTGACCCTCGGGCTCGCGCTATTTATGGGTTTTTCAAAAATTGCGGTCGGACTCGGTGGCATGCCCGAAAGTCTGCCGACCTTTGAAATGCCGACGCCCGCGTAATCGCTATATGCCCATCGGTGATGCGTCGAGCCCGGCCGGTAGTGCGGGCGTAAGCAGGCGCTTAAGGGTGCGGTCCACGTAGTAAAGAAAGCTGATCGGCAACACATAGCTGGCCAGTATTTCAAAGCCCTGCGCCCATTCACCAAAGCTCCAGCCGCCGTCACTCGCGGCGATGGTGGTCCACAGCATCGGTACAACCAGAAACAAAACAGTGGGCACATAGCGCCAGATAAAATAGGTGCGGCTGGTGGCGGTCGACTGCAGATTGGCCTGGCGGTAGCAATAGAAGGTGACCAGCGCGGTGGCAACGCCGGCGCTGATGCCGGCGGCCGCATCCAGCACGCCGCCGAGGATGTTGACCACGGCGCCGACCACGAGGCTGATCAGACTGATGTTGATCATGCGGCGTAACAGGCGCAGTTTCTTGATGTCATCGGCGTCGAGATGACTCATTGCTGTTCTCCCTGGCTGCTGTGAGCGGCTGCTGTTTTTTTCCAGACCAGTAGTCGGTTGTTGGCCGGCATGCTGTGATCTGCCTGTAGCGCTAAACCCGCAGTCTGCGCCAAGGCGTCGATATCTTCAAAGTTGCGGATGCCCCGGCCCGGATCCTGCTGTTGTAGCCATGTATCGAAACGCGCATTGCTCGCCGAGGTATAAGTGCCGTCGTAGTTGAAGGGACCGTAGATTGCGCAAACGCCGCCCGCTGCCAGATGGCGGCCAATGCCGTTAAAGAAAGCGATGACCATCGGCCAGTGCATAATATGCAGGGTATTGGCGCTAAATAGCGCTGAGAATCCGGTTACCGGCCAGCTGTCCTGCAGCACATCCAGTGCGATCACCGGCAACATATTGGGCCGGCCGCACCAGGCGCGCCAGGCTTCATAGCCGCTGTGATTTTCCGGCAGATCGGTGCCCTGCCATTCGGTGTCCGGCATGGCGGCACTGAAATAAGCCGCGTGTTGTCCGGTGCCGCTGCCGATCTCTATCACACGTCCGACATCTTCAAATAGCGGTTGAATGACATCGAGTATCGGTTGTTGGTTGTTTTCACAGGCCTGCGAAAATGGGCGCTCCATCATCGGTTGTTCAGCGCGATTGCCCGGCGGGCGGTGGCTGCTTGCGAGTGAACACCCAGTTGCTGTCGGTCGATAACGCGGCATCGAAGCGATAACCGTCGACGTCAAAATTGCGCAGCTCATCGGCGCTGGTAATGCGATTCTGAATAGCCCATGCCGCCATCCGGCCGCGGGCTTTCTTGGCAAAGAAGCTGAGTACGCGGGCTTTGCCGTCTTTGATTTCTTTAAACGCCGGTGTGATGACCTGCGCTTTCAGGACTTTGGTATCGACCGCGCTGAAGTATTCGTTCGATGCCAGATTAACAACGGTATCGGATTTTAACGCCGCCAATTGCGCGTTCAGGTTCTTGGCGATGCGGTCGCCCCAGAATTGATAAAGATTGTCGCCGCCTTTGTTTTTCAGCTTGGTGCCCATTTCCAGCCGGTAGGGCTGCATCAGGTCGAGCGGGCGCAGCACGCCGTAAAGCCCGGACAGAATACGCAAATGCTTCTGCGCGAAGTTGAAGTCATGTCCGGAAAAATTTTCCGCTTCCAGACCGAGGTAAACATCGCCTTTGAAAGCCAGCACAGCCGGTCGTGCGTTATCGGGTGTAAACGGTTTCTTCCATTGCTGGTTGCGGCGGTAATTGAGGTCGGCGAGTTTGTCGCTGATGCCCATCAATCCGGCAAGATCCTGCGGCGCTAACTGCTTAACCTCGCGCATGAGTTTGGCGGAGTCAGCAAGCAGTTCGGGTTCGCTGAACTTATTGGTTGGCAGCGGTGATTCGTAGTCGAGGGTTTTGGCGGGGGAGATCAGCATTAACATGGGGTTCGGGGCTCTGCTTTCGGTATCAGACAAGACTTGCACTGGCGCAGCTCCTATAATGCAGCGCCGGTGCGGAGCATAACAGGCGATGGGCGCGATAAAAAATCTGCTGGGTATTATCGATGGTTTTACAGAGCTGACCGGACGCCTGCTCGCCTGGCTGTTGGTGCTGCTCGTTATCAATATGTTTCTGGTGGTGTTGTTACGCTACGGCTTCGACTACGGATCAACCGCGTTACAGGAGTTAAGCACCTATCTGCACGCCAGCGCTTTTATGCTCGGCGCTGCCTATACGCTGCGCCATAACGGCCATGTGCGGGTGGATATTTTTTACCAGCGCTATACGGCGCGGCGGCGTGCCTGGGTTGATTGCATAGGGGTGATCGTGTTCCTGCTGCCGTTTTGCGGTTACCTGCTGTTTTACAGCGTCGAATTCTTCCTCAGCTCACTCGCGATGCGCGAAGGCTCCTCGGAACCGGGCGGCCTGCCGGCGCTGTATTTGCTCAAAGCCCTGATACCGCTGGCGGCAATTCTGTTGGCCTTGCAGGCGCTGGCGGAGTTCGCGAGATCGTTGCGCGAGCTGCTGGCGACAACAGACAAGGCGCAGTAATGGAATTCGCGCCGCTGTTGATGTTTGCGGTGATCTGTATCGTGCTGGTGCAGGGCTATCCGGTAGCATTTAGCCTGGCTGGTACGGCGATGATCTTCGCCGGCATCGGCATCATTGCCGGTCACTTTGACGCCGGCTATATGAATGCACTGCCGGACCGGATTTTCGGCACTATCGGTAACTACACGCTGATTGCGGTGCCGCTGTTCGTTTTTATGGGCACGATGCTCGAACGCAGCAAGGTTGCTGAAGAGTTGCTCAGCGGTATGGCGGCGGTGATGGGGGGGGTGCGCGGCGGGTTGGGCGTATCCGTTATTTTGGTGGGCATGCTACTGGCGGCGAGCACCGGCATCGTCGGCGCCACGGTTGTTACCATGGGTTTGCTGTCACTGCCGACCATGTTGAAAAAGGGCTATGACCCGGCGCTGGCGACCGGCACGATTTGCGCTACCGGCACCCTCGGGCAGATTATTCCGCCGTCGATCGCGCTGGTATTGCTGGGCGATACCCTGTCGAGCGCCTATCAGGAAGCGCAGCTGCAGATGGCGGTGGTCAGTCCGAAAACGGTGTCGGTCGGGGACCTGTTTGTCGCGGCGCTGATCCCCGGCTTGATTCTGGTGGCCTTGTATCTCAGCTATGTCCTTGTGACAGCGGCGCTGCGGCCGGAGCGGGCGCCGCCGGCGGATATCGCCGAGCGACCGCAGCTTTCCACCCTACTGTTACAACTGGTGCCACCGGTGGCGCTGATTATTACCGTGCTCGGTTCTATTTTGATGGGTGTGGCGACGCCGACGGAGGCCGCCTCAGTCGGGGCGCTCGGCGCTTCACTGCTCGCCCTGATGCGCGGCGAGCTCAGTGTTGCCCGCCTCGAGGAGGTCGGCCTGTCGACGCTCAAAACCACCAGTATGGTGTTTATGATTCTGATCGGTGCCACGGTGTTTTCACTGGTGTTCCGCGGTTTCGGCGGTGACGAGCAGATACACGCGCTGTTCAATGCCATGCCCGGTGGCACCACGGGTGCAATCGCCGTGGTGATGGTGGTTATCTTTCTGCTCGGTTTTATTCTCGATTTTATTGAAATTACCTTCGTGGTGGTGCCGATTGTCGGCCCGATACTGCTGGCGATGGGGGTCGACCCGGTCTGGCTCGGCATTATGATCGCGGTGAATCTGCAAACTTCTTTTCTGACCCCGCCCTTTGGTTTTGCGTTGTTTTACTTGCGCGGTGTTGCACCTGCGTCGGTGGCGACCGCAGATATCTATCGCGGTGTCGCACCATTTGTGGGCATGCAGCTGCTGCTATTGCTGATGTTGGCTCAATGGCCGCAGCTGGTGACCTGGCTGCCGGCCCTATTGAAATAATCCGGTGAACGCAGGCAAGAGACTATGGTGCGGCGGGCATGGCAGGTTAAACTGCCGCGCCCATATTCCGGGCCGGAGAATACGATGCAAGAAATAGACGACGCGCCATTGCCCGACGGTGATCTGACGCTGCAATTGCTCGCCAGACCCCGTGATACTAATAACTCCGGCGATATTTTCGGCGGTTGGGTGATGATGCAAATGGATATCGCCGCGGAAATCTGTGCGGCGCGCCGTGCCGGCGGGCGCGTGGCTACCGTTGCGGTAGATGCAATGTCATTTCTGATGCCGGTAAAAGTCGGCGATGTTGTCAGTTGCTACACCAATACGCTGGAGGTCGGGCGTAGCTCTATCCGTATCGAAGTAGAAGTTTGGACCAATGTCGCCGATGCGGCGGTCAAGGTCACCGAAGGTGAATTTGTTTTCGTCGCGATTGACGAGAATGGCCGCACACGGCCGATAAACTAAATATAAGAGGTAGGTATGTCATTGGCGGGTAAGGTTTGCATCGTCACCGGCGCCAGTAACGGCGTTGGTGCAGCGACGGCGGAGGAGATGGCGCAGCGCGGCGCCGAGGTTTATATGCTGTGCAGAAGCCGCGACAAGGGTGAGACGGTGCGTCAGCAAATCATCGCCGATACCGGCAATGACAATGTGCATTTACTGTTGTGCGACCTTGGCTCGCTCGCCGATATCCGCCGTGCGGCGCAGGCGTTTCTCGATCTGAATAAGCAGCTGCACCTGTTGATTAATAACGCCGGTGTGGTCAATCGTTCGCGTCAGGAGACACAGGATGGCTTCGAGGAGATGTTCGGCGTGAACCATCTCGGCTATTTTCTGTTCACTGAGCTGCTGCGTGACAAGCTTATTGAGAGTGCGCCGTCGCGTGTTGTCAGCGTGTCGTCCGGTGCGCATTCGTTCTGCAAGCGCATCAATTGGGATGACCTGAACTGGGAGCGGAGCAAGTACAAAACTTTCACCGTGTACGGACACTCCAAGCTTTGCAATATTTTGTGGACCCGTGAGCTCGCGCGTCAGCTGGAAGGAACCGGTGTAACGGCCAATAGCCTGCATCCCGGTGCCGTCAGCACCGGGCTGGGTATGCAGGGCGGGGGTCTGCTCGCCAAAATACTCACCACCTTATTAAAACCGTTCTTTCGCACCCCGCTGGAGGGCGCAGCCACCAGTATCTATCTGGCGACGTCGCCGGATGTGGAAGGTGTCAGCGGCCAGTATTTTGCAGACTGCAAGGTCAAACAGCCGGAGCGCTGGGCGCAGGACGATGCCGCCGCGGCCCGCCTGTGGCAGGTGAGCGAGGCCCTAGTGGCCGCCCACTGATCGCAGTACTTCTTAAGGCAAATGATGCGATATGCAACGTAACCCTATAAAAATTAAAGATAAATGCCTTGCATTGTTGCGGGTTCGCAGCTACGGTTAGCGGTCAGTAAGCGGTTCTTGCTCGTTCCGCGGCGATATCCCGAGGGTAAAATGATGAAAAAATCTCTGATTCTGATGGCGTTGGCGCTGGTCGCCGGCCCCGTCCACGCCCAAAAATTCAGCTACAACTATGCTGAAGCCGGTGCCGAGCAGCGTGAAATCAAGCTCGATGACGTTATTCTTGAAACTGACTCCGCGGCCGTCGGCTGGAATATGGATTATCAGGGCCGTTTGTTGATGGGGCTTGAGTTTTCGGTCGCGAACACCGATCTGGAGCACGACCCGGCTTTTAACGGCGTTAAATCCACAGAGTTCAGCGATAAAGTCACCGGTATCAAGGCGTTTTTCGGTGGTTCGCAGCAGGTTTCACGGACCGCCAGCGCCCATATGGGGCTCGGTGTCGGTGTCAGCGAAATGGAAGTGAGGCGGGCTACCGCCTTTCCCGGTGGATACGCGCTGCGCAAAGGCGAGAACCTCGATACCGCAGAATACTTTGCGTTTTTCGGCGGTCGCCAGTGGATTCTCCCCGGTGTTGAGGTCAATGGTGAGCTGCGCGCCGAGCATGTGGATATGGATTTCTTCGGTAACGATACTTTCGTCAGCTACAAGGTGGGCTTGCGGGTCCAGCCGATCGATTCACTGTCTATCGGCGGCTCCTACCAACGGGATTTTGAAGGTGATATGGAGTCCGTGGGCGCTAGCGTTCGCTGGATCTACGATAAGTGACGCAATTGCAGCTCGCTGATGTCGACATTTATGATCCCGGTGCTTTCGTCGATGAAGTGCCCCTCGATCAGCTGCAACTGCTGCGCGATGAAGCGCCGGTACACTGGCATCCGCACCCGGATGGCGGTGGTTTCTGGGTAGTTTCCCGCTACGATGACGTGCGCGCGGTGTCGCGCGACCATAAAACCTTTTCCGCCCAACAGGGTTTTGTCCTGATGGATGAGATGCCACCGGATATTCTGGCGATGACTCAGGGGCAGTTATTGGGTATGGATCCGCCGGAGCACGGCCCGATACGTCGCGCCGTCATTTCACGTTTCACCACCCGCAGGTTGGCGGCGCTGGAGCCGCTGGTCCGCCAGATCGCGCGTGAACAACTGGAAAAAGCCCGTGCACTGGGCGATTGCAATTTTGTCTTTGATGTCGCCGGTAATATTCCGACGGCGGTGATTTGTTCCATGCTCGGCGTGCCCGAAGATATGTGGGAGCAGGTCCGGCATTGGTCGGATATGCAAACTTCCGCCGACGATCCCGATCTCGGCGCGGGCGATATGGAAAAGACCCATCAGGCCAGTATCGATATGGGTACCTATGGCTATGTGTTAGCAACCGAGAGAATCGACAAGGGCGGCGATGACCTGATCTCGCTGCTGGTGAATGTCGAGGTCGACGGCCACAAGGTGACCGAGGCTGAGTTTGCATCGCTGTTTGTTCAGATCACCGTCGCCGGCAACGAAACGACGCGGTCGCTGATGTCTACCGGTATGCACGAACTGTTAAAGAATCCGGCGCTCTATCGCCGGCTCGAAGAGAATCCTGATCAATTGCCGCAGGCGGTTGAAGAGATGTTGCGCTGGTCTACGCCGCTGCACTACTTCCGACGCACCGCGACGACTGATACCGAGCTGCATGGTCAGAATATCAGCGCCGGCGATCGCGTGGTTATGCACTACACCGCTGCGAATTATGACGAGCGCAAGTTTGATAACCCACGGGTATTTGATATCGACCGCGATGCGACCAGCCAGCTGGCATTCGGCCACGGCATCCATTTGTGCCTGGGCGCCAATCTGGCGCGGATGGAGACACGGATTCTGTTTGAAGAATTCTTTAAGATGTATAGCGGTATCGAGTTGCTGGGTGAGCCGCGTAGAATCCGTTCCAATCTCGTTAACGGCTTCAAACACTTGCCGGTAAGGATGAGCGCCCGCTAAAAATCGGCGTCAAAAACCAAGGTAACGTAGCCAGGACCATTTGCGCTTGCGAAAGCGTGCGTCGATCACGGTCAGCCCCGGTTCATAGCTGAGGGTGTGCAAACCAACCACATCTCTTTGCCAGTCCGGCGTCGCGCTGGAAACGCGGACCTCATGGTATTCGGTCTCGTTCATCACCAAAATTTCATTCAGGTTTAGTCCATAACCGTAGCTCGGCGCGCTAATTTGCGATGGCCGGTATAGCTTGCCCATCAACTGCAGAACACGGCCGGCGGGGCGGGCGCTGCGTACGTCGGAGACGATCGGGTTGAGCGGGTGTGGTGTCCATTCTGCGCTGCGGAAATCATCAGCATAAAACAGGTAGAGCTCATCGCTTGCCGAAAAGTGTTCGCGCTGGGCGATGCAGGTAAATAGCCACCACTTACCATTATGAAAGTGCAGTGTGCTATCGGAAGCGACAATATCCTGCATCAGATGGCTGTGAAACTCCCATTGATCGGGAAATTTTGTGCAGCGGTACAGGCTGATATTTCCGGTCGCCATTGATTCCGGCACCATGTAGTACTCGTCTTCATGGCGGAATATAAAGGGGTAGGAAAGGTGATGATCGGTCTTGAGTACCGTCTCGGGCTCCGATATTTCACCGTTCGGATTCAGCTTGATCACGCTCAGGTGGCCCGGGCCGTCGCCGATAAAATCTTCAAAAAATATATAGAACTCGGCAGCGTGGGTAATCACAGTCGGATCCGCCCAATTGCGTCTCCCCGGCGAGTCGATAGCCTTAAAGCGATAGATCGTAGTGGATAGCTCGGAACCGAATTGGTACAGCAGCTGCCATTGTTCAGTGTAGAAGCGGCTCGCCATTCCTTTTAATAGTTTCTCCAGCGCCTTACGGCACAGCAGCCAGAAAAACCGGCCATTCTCCGGCTGTTTGTACAACGGCGCGGAGTAGAGCTCGGGGGCGCCATTTTCCAACGCGGCGTTGCGTAAAAAATCATTGGCACCGAGTTGGTGCAGGCGCCTGAGGTTGCGCGGAATAAACGCCAGCGACTTCCATAACACCTTGCTCCGGGTGTCGGAGATGCCGTTAATATTGGTCCGCGTCCAGGTACGTTCCAGTACCAGACCGTTATCCATATCCTCCGATAATACTTGTAGCACACTGCCTGTGACCGGCCAGGATTCCATCACCTCCCAGAAGCCTGCCGGACCGCCCCGGTTGACCCGGTTGTCGCCGTGGTGGAATGACCAGACACCGGCGCGGGCGCAATGCAGAATGTCTCCCCGCAGAATCCGGAAGCCGATGCGGATAATGACGTCGAGGTCCGCGCTACGGATACTCGCCACGTCCTCGTCCGGAAAGTAATCAGAGAAACGTGTTTGCTCCGGGTTTACGGTTATCGATGGTATCCCGGCCAGTAATGCGGATGCATCGACACGGGCATCGGCGGCGTCTACAGCGTTGGTGCCGTCGGCGATAATATCGTGCAAGCGGTCGAGCAGGGAGCGGACCGCGAGATAACCAATGCGACCGGCATTGTTCTGCAGCTTCTCGCGCAGGGTGCGATTGGACTCGGGAACCGGCGATGCGTTGATGACGACCAGTTCGATCGCGGCATAGTCACTCGCCTGAATCAGTTCCAGCATCTGATAAACCCAGGCCTGCACTTCCAGGCGGTTGATCAGAATGCCGACCCGCAATTTGGGTTTTGTATTCATCAGCGTTCGCCGGTGGCTATCTCGGCGAGGTCGCGGGCGCGCATAAACGCCTGCTCCGCGGTGCGGTGATAGATTTTTGCGCCGTCGGCGAAAGGCTTCCAGCTCGCATAGACTTTAGCTGCTACCGGATCATTGGCTATCAGCTCGCCGATGTAGGCTTCAGCGTGCCGTTGCAATTCCAGTAAAATTGCATCGGGCAGCTGCCGCACATCGACCGCACCGGAAGCTTTGAGCTGCGCGAGTGCCGCCTGATTGTAAGCGGTGTAGAGGTCCAGCATATCGGCATTCGCTTCGCGGGCGGCGACGTCAACCATGGTGCGCAGATCTTCGGGCAGGCTTTCGTAAGCGTCTTTGTTTACAACCAGCTCAAGGGTCGGCCCCGGTTCCTGCCAGCCCGGAAAGTAGTAGTACTTTGTGACTTCGTGCAGCCCCAGTGAGCGGTCGTTGTAGGCGGCGACAAATTCAGCAGCGTCGATAACACCGGTTTGCAGCGAGGTGTATAACTCGCTGCCCGGCAGCGTCACTGCGGTGCCGCCGGCACGGTTAAAGACCTCGCCGCCGACGCCGGGAATGCGCATCTTCA
>JBFJYC010000058.1:0-13609 GCA_041622815.1 Spongiibacteraceae bacterium
AGGCGCTGCCGGAAGAGTTTTCACGTCCGGAAGTGGCTGAAATTCTCAGCGCTTATTACCAGCAGCTGGATGCCGCTAAGTAAGTCCGCACTAAAAACGGAATAAGGAAAGCTCTATGCGTACCGGATTAATGCTCGGCGCCACCAAAGGCACCGGCGGCAGCCTCGACGACATTATTGCGACGTCAAAACAGGCCGAGGCCGACGGTTTCGACAATATCTGGTTGCCGAATATATTCGGCCTCGATGCCATCGCGTTGGCGGCGCTGATCGGACGCGAGACTGCAACACTCGGTCTGGGCACAGCGGTGGTGCCGAGCTATCCGCGGCACCCGAGCGCGATGGCGCAGCAGGCGATGACCACCGCGGTCGCCAGCGGCGGGCGTTTTACCCTGGGCATCGGCCTGTCCCACAAGCTGGTGATCGAGGATATGCTCGGCTTCAGCTACGACAAGCCGGCCAGGCATATGCGCGAGTATCTGTCGGTGCTGATGCCGTTGATTGCCGGGGAGCAAACCGATTTTGACGGCGAGCAGTATCAGGTGCATCTGAAAATGGACGTGCCGGGGCAGCAGGCAATGCCGGTGCTGGTGGCGGGTTTGGGGCCGGTGATGCTCAGGCTGGCCGGCAGCATGGCCGATGGTACGTCTACCTGGATGACCGGGGTGAAGACCCTGGGAGATTATATTGTGCCGGGTATTAGCGATGCCGCATCCGCGGCCGGACGCGGGGCGCCGCGGATCTGTGCCGGTTTGCCGATTGTGCTGACCAGCGACCCTTCCGCTGCCAATGAAGCCATCAACAAGACCATGCAAATCTACGGCATGCTGCCGTCTTACCGCGCGATGTTGGACCGCGAAGGAGCGGCGGGGCCGGTCGATGTGGCGCTGGTCGGCGACGAGTCTGAGCTGCGCAGCAAAATTGCCGGCTTGCGCGATGCGGGCGTTACCGATTTCAATGCGGCGATTGTCGGTTATGAGGATGGCGCCTACCAGCGCACCTACGACTTTCTGAAGTCCGAGCTGGCATAGTCCTTTAGCAGCGCAGTTCGCTGCGCCCATAAAAAAGCCCGCTGCTTTCGCCGCGGGCTTTTTTTTGAGCTACGTTTTGCGGTTTTTACCGCGTACCCGGTTAGTGCTTTTTAGCAGCCTTGACGGCGGCTTTGCCTGCGGCAACGGCGGCTTTGGCTTTTGCCGCGGCCTCCTTTTGTTCCGCTTTAATCACAGCTAATTCAGCCTTGGCAGTCTTCACCGTCTCTTTAGCCTTGGTTTCCGCAGTTTTTGCGGTGGCGAGATTTTTGTCTGCGGTGGTGGCCGCTTTTTTGGCGGCGGCGGTTGCCGTCTTGGCTTTGGCTTTAGTCGCTGCGGCCTTGGCTTTCTTCTGCGCGGCCTCGACGGCGGTTTTGGCCTTGGTCGCGGCGGTCTGGGCCTGGGTAGCAGCCTTTTCAGCGGCGGCAAGTTGCTTGGCGCGGGCCTTGCCTAACTGGGTTTCGAGCTTGGCAATTTCAGTGCGAAGCGCCTTAACGGGATCTTTGGCGACCGGCATATGTTTTCTCCGAGGGTTAAAATCGCCGGTACAATAGCAGATTCCTTTCTACCCGCAACCGGAGACTGATATGTCTGCAGGAAATGCTGTTCCCAATGCCACACAAACCGAGATTGAAGCGGCGGTATTCCGGCGCCTGCTGGAGCACCTCGATCAACACAAAGAAGTGCAGAATATCGAGCTGATGCAATTGGCGGGCTTTTGCCGCAACTGTCTTTCCAAGTGGTATAGCGCGGCGGCGGCGGATCGGGGCGTTGACATCGACTACGACGCGGCCCGCGAGTTGGTCTACAAAATGCCCTATGCCGAGTGGAAGGAAAAATATCAGACGCCGGCGACCCCCGAGCAGCAAGCCGCTTTCGACGCGAAGTCTAAGCAGTAAACAGCCGCGAAATCAGTACC
Organism: Spongiibacteraceae bacterium; assembly: GCA_041622815.1. Taxonomy (GTDB): domain Bacteria; phylum Pseudomonadota; class Gammaproteobacteria; order Pseudomonadales; family Spongiibacteraceae; genus JBFJYC01. The sequence goes on from JBFJYC010000058.1 coordinate 1,947, forward strand.
GGCACCGCGGTCTCGACCCGCAAAATCCTCGCACCCAGATGCACGGCGTCAAAACCGGCGGCCTTGAGTTCGGCGACTTCTTCAGGAATAAACCCCCCCTCGGGGCCGATGGCGAGAGTTGTTGCGGCGTTGATGCCGACGGGGCAGGCGTTCGCGACGCCGGGTTCGGCGACCAGCTTGCGGCTATCCGCTGCGAGTGCGGCGAGACGTTGCCGGATGAAGTCGCGGTATTGTTTTTCGATGATCAGTTCGGGCAGCACGGTATCTTTTGACTGTTGCAAGCCGTCAATCATCCACGCCCGCATTTTCTCCGGTGCCAGCGACGGGCTTTGCCAGAAGCTTTTTTCGACCTTCGCCGTGTTCATCAGCACCAGACGTGCGACGCCCAGTTCCGCGCAGCAGCGCAGCGTGCGCTGCAGCATTTTCGGCCGCGGCAGGGCCAGCAGCAGGGTCAGTGGCAGCTTGGGCGGCGGGGCGGTGTTCAGCTCCAGCTGTAACCGGTAACCGGTATCTGAAACCGCCTCAATCCGCGCCCGGCCCATTTGGCCGTTAAGCACACCGGCGCTGAGTGTGTCACCGACGCCGAGCTTCAGCACCGCGCGAATATGGCTGGCGCGGGGGCCCTCAATCAGCGCCGAATCCGGTCCGGTCATATCCTCCGCTGTCAGCAATAACAGATTCACGGACGCTGGCGATTAATCCTGCACCGGCCGTGCGAACAGATCGTGTTCGTCGGCGTCGATGATTTCCGCGACCAGCGCGTCACCGGGCTGCAGGCCCTGCACACCGGGCAGGTGTACCTGCCCGTCGATCTCCGGCGCGTCCGCCCAGCTGCGCCCGATGGCGCCGTCGGCGTCGGCGTAGTCGATCAGAATTTCCATTTCGGCGCCGACTTTGGCCTGCATGCGCTGCCGGGAAATTTCTTCCTGCACCGCCATAAAGCGCGCCTTGCGCTCGGCTTTGACTGCTTCGGGTATGTGATCCGGCAGGGCGTTGGCACCGGCCCCCTCGACCGGCGAATATTCGAAACAGCCGACGCGGTCGAGTTGTGCCGCCTGCAGCCATTGCAGCAGCTCTTCGAACTCCGCCTCGGTTTCGCCGGGAAAGCCGACGATAAAGGTCGATCGCAAGGCCAGATCCGGTACCTGTGCGCGCCAGGACTCGATACGGCGCAGGGTTTTCTCGTTATGGGCAGGGCGTTTCATCAGTTTCAGCAGCCGCTGATTGGCATGCTGAAACGGGATATCCAGATAGGGCAGGACCGCGCCGTCGGCCATCAATGGCATCACATGGTCGACATGCGGGTAGGGGTAGACATAGTGCAGGCGCACCCAGACGCCGAGTTCGCCTAGGCCTTCGCAGAGGTCATAGAACCGGGTTTCGTACTCCTGATCGCGCCAGCGACCCGGCGCGTAACCGGTGTCGACGCCATAGGCGCTGGTGTCCTGCGAAATCACCAGCAATTCGCGGGTGCCGCCCTGCACCAGCGTCTCGGCCTCGCGCAATACTTCATCGATCGGCCGGCTGACCAGATCGCCGCGCATCGACGGGATAATGCAAAAACTGCAGCGGTGGTTGCAACCCTCGGAAATTTTCAGATAGGCGTAGTGTTTCGGGGTCAGCTTGATGCCCTGCGGCGGCATCAGGTCGGTGAAGGGATTATGGGCACCCGCTGCAATCGGCGCGAACTGGTGTACCGAATTCACCACGCTGTCGTACTCGTGGGGACCGCTGACGGCGAGAACGTCGGGGTGATGGCGGCGGATATCCTCCTCCACCGCGCCCATGCAGCCGGTAACGATAACGCGGCCGTTTTCGCGCATCGCTTCTTTGATGCTGTCGAGGGACTCCTGTTTGGCGCCGTCGATAAAACCACAGGTATTGACCACCACCACGTCGGCATCGGCGTAGTCCGGTGAGATGTCGTAACCGTCGAGCTGCAACTTGGTGAGAATGCGCTCGGAGTCGACCAGTGCTTTCGGGCAGCCGAGGCTGATCATGCCAACCCGTTTGCTGGCTTGGGTATTGCTCATTGATAATGCTCGCGGACTTCGGGGGTATCTGAAGATGTGATTTTCGCACACTAATGCCGCCGGCACTGCATTCAAGCGGTAACTGGTTTAGGCTGCGGCCGTGAATAGCTATCTTGGAAAAACGGGGATGATGAGAGCGTTGGCGGGGCTGCTGGCCCTGACGGTGAGCGGATTGGCGGTGGCAGCGCTGTCACCGGCGGCGGAGCAGGTGATCTCGGCCTGGCTCGACGATCAGCCGCGGCCGGTGATAACAGCGGTCAGACCGGCATTCAGCGAGGCTGAGGCCTATGCTGTGCAGACGGCAGTGAACCGGGCCCTGCTCAAGGCATCGCTGCCTGAGGGTTTTAAGGCGGGTCTGACCAGTGTCGCGGGCCAGCAGCGTTTCGGCACCGGCGGCCCGGTGGCGGGAGTGTTGTGGACCGGAACCGACCTCAGTGTCGCGGAGGGCCGGTTAGTGCTGCCGCGGTCCCGCTTTCACAACCCGATGATCGAGACCGAACTCGGTTTTGTGGTCTATCAGCGTATCACCCGGCCGCTGGAAAGCGTTGAGGCGGTCAAGGCACGGATCAAATGGGTGGTACCGGTGCTGGAATTCCCCGACCTGTATTTTGACCGACCGGCGCAGCTGCGCGGCCCCGACATTATTGCCGGCAATGTCGCGGCGCGTTATTTCAGCCGCGGCCGGCCGCAGATCGCACCGACCATACCGGTCAATGAAATCACCGTGACGCTGACCCGCAACGGCGTTGAGATCGGCAGCGCGGTGTCGTCTTCGGTCATGGATGATCAGTGGCAGGCTTTGTTGTGGCTGATCAACCGCACGTTGGCCAGCGGCTGGACAATCGAGCCGGGGCAGATACTGATTACCGGCGCGATCGGCGCCATGTTGCCGCTCACCGCCGGCGATTATGTCGCCGATTTCGGTCGCTTGGGTGAGATCCGCTTGCTGGTCGAATAACTCAGAGCTTGAGGTCGCCGGCGGGGGTGTCGGCATGCACCGCCAGACCGGTTTGGCGCAGCAGGGCGATCAGTTCGGCGCTGCCCTCCTGATTCAGAAACTCTCCGAAACTGATGGCCTCGCCCTTGCGGCACACGCTGATCAGCGCCGGGTCATCCGCTTTGGCGGGACGCTGAATTACCAGATAGCATTCTGCCCGCGACCAGCGCCAGCTTTGCCTGGGACGATAGAAGCCTTTTTCAATGGTGATGTTGTCGCCGCTGAACGACAGGACATGCCGGTATTCAAGCTGCCAGTTGACGTAGTACAGCGCGGCAGCGAGCGCCGCGATCTCGAGACCGGCAAAGGGCAGAATCACCCAGGCGCCGACCACCCAGAAGCCGCCGGCGATGATGGCGCTGAGCGCGCCGATCGCCAGTATCACCAGCTTATTGGCACGCCAGCTCGCCGAGCGATTGGGCTTGGCAATGATGCGGGTGATGGTGCCGGATTGGTGGATGATCAAACTGGGCAGCTTCCGTTAGCGGATTAAGCTCATAATAGCGGTTTCAACAGGGCGCAGGCAGTACCCGCCAAAGGCCGAATGTGGCAAGGTGTTGTACCTATGCAGCGGCACAATAAATTCAGTTTCCGGAGCGGTATGCGTTGAGACTCTGGCTCGATGATCGGTTTGCAGCTGCGTGGCAGGTCAGTGACCCGTTTGCCGCCGTGGCGGACATCCACGGTAAAATTTACCGGCAAAAAGAAGGGCGTACCACGTTGTCATTTGAATTGGCGGGGCGCGGCTATTTTTTAAAATTGCACCGCGGTATCGGCTGGGGCGAAATCTTTAAGAATCTGCTGCAGGGGCGGGCGCCGGTGCTGGGTGCGGCCAATGAATTTGAGGCGGCCCGCAAACTGACCGCACTGGGTGTGGATACGCTGACGCCGGTGGCGTTCGGTGAGCGCGGCGCCAATCCCGCCGCCCGCTATAGTTTTCTGATTACCGAAGACCTCAGCGGCACGGTTGATCTGGAGGCCCTGTGTGCGACCTGGCCGCAACAACCGCCGGCACGGGCGCTGAAGCAGGCATTGTTGCGGCGCGTCGCGAACGTGTCCCGCGTGATGCACGGCAACGGCATCAATCACCGCGATTATTACCTGTGTCATTTTCTGTTGGACCCGGCCACGGTGGGTGAGCCGCCGCTTGAGTCCGACCTGCGTTGTTATCTTATTGATTTACACCGCGCCCAGATGCGGGCCGCTACCCCGCAGCGCTGGCGTATCAAAGATTTGGCCGGCTTGTTTTTCTCGGCGATGGATATCGGATTGACGCGGCGCGATTTACTGCGGTTTATCGAGTTATACAGCGGTATGAGTTGGCGTGAGAGCCTGCAGCGTGACGCAAAGCTGTGGCGCGCCGTCGCGGCGCGTGCGGCAGCGATGTACCGCCGTGACCATCAGGCGGAACCACCGCTGGCGTTGCGGCCGGAGGCATTGGTGTGAACTCGCTGCTGGTCGGAAAGATTACCGAACTGCCGACGCGGGTCACGCTGGCGGGTCGCCAGGTGCAATTGCTGAAACTTTTACGCCAGTTGCCCGGGCGCAGGGAAGTCTGGCAGGCGAACACTGACGAAGGCATGCTGTTATTAAAATGCTTCTCCGGCGATAGTGCCGGCGCACGCGACTATCAGCGTGAGTTGCGGGGTTTTGAAGGCTGGCAGCAGCGTGCGATACCGTCACCGCAGCTGTTGTTTCATCAGGGCTCGTCGCCGGCGATTCTGGCGGCGCAGTGGTTGGACGGTGAATCGGCGCTAACCGTTTATCACAAGGCCCATCGGTTGGTGGGTAAGCGTGCGCTCTGTCTGGAGTTGCTGGTATTTGTTGCTCAGCAGTTGGCCGCCGGTTGTGAGCAGGCCGATATTCATCTGGGTAACTTTCAGCGCAGCGCTGATGATTGGGCGGTGCTCGACGCCGCTGCCTGCAAGTTTTATGACGGCGCTGTGCCGCCCGCGGTGGTGCAGACAAACCTGGCCGGCTTGCTGGCGCAGTTTCGCATTGATATAGCTCGTGCGGTAATGGCGTCGAAACCGAAGCTTGCCGTCGCTGTCGACTGGCCTGCCTTGGAGCAGGAGCACCTTGAATTGACACGCCGTCGCCATGCCAGAGCAGCGGCGAAAAGCCTGCGCAACTGTACCGAGTTTGCGGAGATCAAAAACACCGAGTTGTCGGGCATGGCGCGGCGCAGGGACTGGGCGCTGGTCGAGTCGATGGCGCATCGCGGCTTGGATGAGATTATAGACGGCGGCAAGGCGTTGAAGCTCGGTGGCAGCGCCACGGTTGCCCAAGTCAGATTCGACGGCAGGGATTTGGTAATCAAACGTTACAACACCAAGTCCGCCGGCCACCGCATCAAGAAACTGCTTACGCGAAGCCGGGCGAAGAAGTCCTGGCTCAATGCAGTCTGGTTGCGGTCCGCGGAAATCGGTACGCCATTGCCGATAGCCTTTCTGGAACAACGGGGCTTGAGCAGGGAGGGGCTTGCTTATTTTATTGCAGAGCCGGCGCATGGACCGGACCTGTTGGCCGTCAATCAAACTGTATTGCTGCGCTCGCGGGTCGCCGATCTGCTGGCCGGACTCGTTGTTAATATGTATTTGCTCGGTTTCAATCACGGCGATCTCAAGGGCACTAATCTGATTATTGAACACGATGAGTTGATTGTGATCGATCTCGACGCGATGCAGCGGGACCTGCCCGAGCGCCGCGCGCGGCAGCTGATCGCCAAGGATATTGAGCGCTTGTGCCGCAACTGGGACGACGGTGAGTTTAAGCAGGCGTTGCTGCAGGCGCTCAAGCAGGCCTTGCAGGAACTGGCAGCGTGAAGCATATCGGCTTCGCCCTGTTCCGCTATTTTCCATTCGGCGGTTTACAGCGCGACATGCTGGCGATAGCCCATGAGTGCGCCAACCGCGGCCACCGCATTACGATTTTTACCGCTTCATGGGAGGGGCCGCAGCCGGAGTGGGCTGAGGTGAAGCTGTTGCCGGTATCGGCGCTGAGCAATCACCGGCGCAATCAAAAGTTCGCCGCGGCGCTGCAAGACTATCTGAAAGCGCACCCGGTCGATGTACTGGCGGGCTTCGATAAAATGCCCGGGCTCGATGTGTACTATGCGGCGGACAGCTGTTTTGCCGAGAAAGCGGCTACCAAGAAGCTGCCGCTTTATGCCAGCACGCCACGCAGTCGCGCATTTTTGGCCATGGAGCAGGCCGTATTCGGCGCGCAGTCTCAATGCCGGATTCTGTTTATCTCGCCGCCGGAAATGCAGGTTTACGAGCGCCATTACCCCGGATCAAACGCGCGGGGCACGCTATTACCGCCGGGTATTCGCCGCGACCGGATTATGCCGGAGGACTACGAGGAGCAGCGCGCGGCGCTGCGTGAAGAACTGGGTGCCGGCGGACAGGATAAACTGCTGTTATTTGTAGGTTCGGGTTTTCGCACCAAGGGATTGGATCGGGCGATAGAAGCATTGGCGGTGTTGCGCCAGTCATTACCTGCGGCGCAGCTGATTGTCGTCGGTGATGACAAAGAAACCCGTTATCGTAAGCTGGCCAGAAAGCTCGGTGTCACGGATGCAGTCCGGTTTATGGGCGGGCGCGAGGATGTCGCACGGTTCTTCTGGGGCTGCGATGTGTTGGTGCACCCGGCGCGGCGGGAGAACACCGGGACGGTGCTGTTAGAAGCCATGGTGGCTGGTTTGCCGGTGGTGGCTTCGGATGTTTGTGGGTATGCGGGCTGGGTAGAGAATAGCGGCATCGGGGTTGTGATTTCAGAATCTGAGACCGCGATAAATTTGTCGCGCAGTATCGCGAACATACTTTCAGCGCCAAGCAAGAATTGGCTAACACTGAGCCGAAAATTTTCTGCTTCGGAAGATGTGTACTCATTAGTATTTCATGCGGCCCGGAAAATTGAACTCTCGGGAACGAATTAAGCAGTGAACAAGCCGCAATTTTCTATCGTTATTCCAAACTATAATTACGCAGCGCTTTTGCGCAGAGCGGTGACGTCCGCTTGTAATCAAAAACATAATTCATTTGAAGTTATCGTGGTGGATGATGGCTCGACTGATGAGTCATCTATCGTGCTTGACGATCTGCTTTTGGTCTATCCGGGTACGCTGAAGGTAGTTTATCAACCGAATGCAGGTGCCGGAGCAGCCAGAAATAACGGCGTCAAACACAGTTGCGGCGAGTATCTGGTATTTTTGGATGCCGATGATGAGCTACTTGACGGTGCGCTTGAGTTGTTTGATTCGGCACTGGAATCTACGGAAGCTGATGTTGTGGTGGCCACCAATATCACTCGATTTGTAGATGGCAGCGAGAAGGCCGGCAAAAAAAGCAGAATTAGCAGTGACCCGGATCAACGATTCTCCGAATTTCTGGACAAGAAAATTCGATGCGCAAATGGCGCCATGGCGTTGCATAGAAAAGTTTTTCAGACGTGTCAGTTCAGTGAGAATCTCAGGCAGGCTGAAGATCTGCCGCTCTTTGCGCATGCAATGGCGTTATTCGATTGCGCTGCCATTGCCGATCCCACGGTGCGCGTTTATAAGCATTCAGGCAGTCGTCGACACGATGTGAGTGCAACGCGCGCTGCCGGACTGAAATTGGTCGATGAGGTGTTTAATCCGGCAATTCTCCCTGCTGCTTTAATGCGTTACAGAGATGCCTACTCGGCGCGGCGTTGTCTGTCGATTTTTCGCAGCCTGCAGAAGGCCGGGGAGGCGGCGGAATCGCGAAGCTGGTATTTAAAAGCATTAAAGCAGCAGCCGTTGCTTACGCTGAGATCAAAACATACGGCTAAGTTTTTGCTCAGCTTTTTTCGCTAAATCGGCGAAATATTCTGCTTAACAATGAGTTTTCAGAGCTTGCCGAAGGAAGCTCTGTTGTCGTGGCGATATCAATTAGTTGGTCTGCTAAAAAATTGAAGCTGTACTTGGATTCCGCCAGCTCGCGGCCGGCAGCGGCAATGGAATCGCGCAGCGCCGGATTGTCTCTGAGTTGTATGGCTTTGCTTATCGCTTCTTCGTGAGTGCTGTACAGGCTGATATTGACGCCGTCTATGAGCCCGAGTGCCTCTTCTTCGCCGTTGCCCTGTCGATAGGCGAGTACGGCGCAACCGCAGGCCATGGCCTCAAAATTCTTCGCCATATACTCGCCAATACCGATATCCGCGCTAACAAAAACCTGGATGCTATTCAATAGATCGCAATACTCAGAGGCGGTCTCGCTGCGCATTCTAGCCAGCGGCAGACTGGCAGCGAATGCATCAAGTAGTTGTACACGTTCAGAGTAGGCCCCGGATCTTAAGCGGCCGATAAAGCCGAACGGAACCTCCCGCAAGCTATCACCACGATAGATAAGCCGTTGCTGATCGTAGCCCTTGGGTATAAACACACTGCGAATGTTTTGCGCGCGTAATCGTGATGAGACGTATTCGCCGGTATTTACGATCAGTGCATTGGGAATTTTTTGGTACAGTTCAGCAAACTGGCCCGTCCAGCGTGAAGAGGGCATAAAATTCTGGCACGCATCTTCTTCATAAACGACCAGCCCTGCAATCCTACTTAGCTGGTTGGGTGCCCGATGCAGATGCTTGAATGGTAGGTCGAGGATGACACGCCGGTACGCGCTGAAGTCCTGCTTGCGGAGCCAGCGGCGAAGGTTTCTAAGTTCGGATTTTCCGAGGACCTGTACGGCGACGCCACGTTCCTGTAGCCGCGCATAGATGCTCGTAAAATCAATGCCGCGGTTCTCATGACTGACCATAAGGCAGTCTTTAGGTGAAATGGGTGCTTCTGTGATTTCTGCCATATCCTACGCTAGCCTGGCAGCAGCAACCGCAGGCAGCCACGAATTACTTTAAGGTTGAAGTCGGATGTAGGGATTTCTTTGAGCAGTTCGCGTGCGAACTGCTTCTGCCCACGTTTTGCAGCAGTGAGAAAATAGCTATTTCGCAACTTGCTGATCACGGCATCATATTCCGGCGAGTCGCTGTATTCCGCAAGCGTCTTTAGTATGTTGTGATACATGAAGGGTAGATCGCGATAGGTGTTTGACTCGTGCTTGCGGTAGTAAAGGAGAATGTCGTTCAGCACATGAATCTGATGTCCTTCCTTTGCTAGTTTTAACCAAAGGTAAAGATCTTCCAGAGGTATGTCTGGTCTGTAGCCACCTATTTCACGGAGTACATCTGTTCGGATCATCGCTGTCGGCGAGACAAAGCCGGGCGTTGAGCCCGTGAGCAGGTCGTGAAACTGCAGGTCTCTGGCAGGATGTAACCGTAGGCGTTTGTCGATCAGGATGCCGTCGCCGTCAATCATAAGCGCATTGCCAGCACATACCGCGACTTCCGGCCGGGCCTCCATTAAAGCGACCTGCTTTTCTACGCGATCGAGCATTGCGATGTCGTCAGAGCCCCAGTAGGTGAAATATTTACCAGAAGCACGTTCAATTGCCCTGTTCAGGGTCGCGGCATAACCGGCATTCTGCTGAGGAATGAAGGTAAAATTTTCCCTGAAGGGGAGGCTTTCTATGATATTAACGCTGTCATCTGATGATCCGTCGTCAAAAACAAGAATTTCCAGCGCTGACCAAGTCTGGCGCACGGCGCTCTCTATAGATGCGGCGATATACTCCTCATGGTTAAAGCAGGAAATCGCGATAGTGGCTAGTGTTTGCGGCATATGGGGGCTAAGTTGGCGTTATATCGTCATATAATGCCGTATTTTTACGGTTACGCCAGTCCACTTCGTGATCATTGCGTAAAATCAGTGTTTGCTAGGAGTTTCTGGCAGCAGAAATACAGGTTGAATAGTGCAAAACGATACCCGAGGCCAGAAACAAGTCAGCGTTCTGATCACAACTTGCAACGGCGAAAACTGGATCGCCGAGCAAATTGTAAGCATTCTTGACCAGTCCTATCAGAATATCGAGATCGTCGTATGTGACGATGCTTCTACTGATTCCACATTGAACATAGTAAGCGAGCTTCTGGTAGGCACCAAACACCAGATCTTGGGTGGTCGCGAGCGGATCGGCGTGAATAGAAATATTCAACGTGGCCTGAACGCATGTCGTGGAGATTATATAGCGATCTGTGATCAAGATGACATTTGGTTGCCAGAGAAAATCGAAGTCCTATTGGGAGCAATTGGAGAAGCTAGCGCGGTGTGGTGCGATAGTGAGCTCATTGGTGCAGGCGGTGAGCGGCTGAACGATACACTTATGAACTCTTACTATAAGGCAGATGCTCCGACGGGTAGGTGTCCTTTAAAGCTATTCTATAAGAATGCCGTGTCGGGCCATGCGATGCTTTTCCGGCGACAACTTCTCGATGTTGCGTTGCCTCTTGTTGAAGTTCCAATGTATGACCAGCAGCTCGCTATAGCAGCCGCAATTTCCGACGGCCTATCATACGAACAAAGTGCGCTCACGCTTCATCGCCAGCACGCGGACAATCAAGCAAATAAATTCATTACAGCAGCCGCACCAAAAAACGCGCTTTCTACAAGCACCAGAGGTGGCCGTCAGGAGAAGGATAGGCGTCGTGTTGAAAATTTGTATGCCGTAATCGCCTACGCCCTTGATGTCCACAAGCGCATATCGAAATCCTTGGACGTGGAGTGTTCCGCTGACGAAGCGCGTCTCAAGGTTTTGCAGCGGCAACTTGAAAGTACGGGAGCTTTAGGAAGGTTTAGATGCTTGCTTAGTATTATTAGGATGCGGCACGAATTATTTTATACGTACCGGTTTCCCAGAAACGTCAAGTTATGTTGGTCAATTTATCGTGGAATGTCATTAAACCCTGTGCTGCACCCGCCACAGAAGTTGGTCTGAGAAAGTACCAATAGTGAGCGTCAGTCTTGTTCTGAATAGGGCTGATGCTCCGCTGGCAGAAAACTTCGATGGGGCCTTGCGATTAACGGATTTGTGCAGCTAACCCTTGAGTAAATCTTCTGGTGGTTGCGCAAACGGCGTCGGTAAGTAAGTGGCCTAGAGAATCAGTTACTGTTATCGCTCAGAAATGAACCCTTCACAAAGGAAATTACTAGCGCTATTGGGAATATGATCCCGGCTTTCAAATGCTATTCTGGACACAAATGTTCAGCATTCAAAAATCGACATTTGTATCAATCGGCTCGGGAAGTTCTATTAATGTGGTTGTTAACTAGATGTGACTCGTACTGTGTGTTTCTTCGCAACCATTCGTAAACTCGAGGGAGTTGTACGTTTTCTGGGTTATCTCGCAATAGTTCCACTTTCAAAAACGGAATGTCGTGCTCCAAAATCGAACGCCAATAATAATGTGTAGGATTCCCGGGTCTCTTTTTGGCGGCTCGATTTACGCTGCTAATGCGTGATTTTCCATTCGCCGGGCCGCATAGGTAGCCTGCTAATACACGCTGAATGAGACCCATTTGATCGATGTTAAAAATCGCAGAAAAATTAACGCCATTAGATGCCATGAAATCAGTAAGTCCGAGTTCGTAGGTTTGTATAATGTCAGATTTTTTATTCTTCGGTTCAACTGAATCCCAGAATTTCTGGCATAGTCCCGAGGCGATTACTTTTTTTCGCATGGCAAAAAAATAGGACTGAATATGGGGCCGGATTTCAGAG
>JBFJYC010000059.1:0-13602 GCA_041622815.1 Spongiibacteraceae bacterium
CATCCGAACCAGCGCGGCTTCGAGCACTTCTTCGGGCATTTGCACACGGAGGTTGGTTTTTTCCCGCCCTTTGCCAATCAGGGCGGAAAAGATTTTCAGGTCAATGGCGTGAGCGTGCCCGACAGTCAGATTAAGCCGGATGACTATGAGACTTTTTTGCTGGGCGATGAGGTCTCGCGTTATATCCGCGACCGCGACAAGAGCAAGCCTTTCTTTATTTATATGCCGTTTATCGCGCCGCATACGCCCTTGGATGCGCCACAGGCTCTGCAGGATAAGTATAAAGATATCAACACAGATCTGGCGCCTGCGCGCAGCGAGGATACCGACCGCACCCGCCGCATTGCGAAGATGATGCTGCAGCCGAGTGCGCGGCCGATGTATGCCGCGGTTGTCGACGGTATGGATCAGGCCGTGGGGAAAGTACTTGATACGCTCGACGCCGAGGGGCTTACCGAGAACACCATCGTACTGTTTTTCTCAGACAATGGCGGCGCCGCTTACAGTGTCGGTGGTGCCGATAACGTGCCGTTGCGGGGCGGTAAGGGCGATGCCTTCGAAGGCGGCATTCGCGTGGTATCGGTGATGCGCTGGCCGAAGGGAATCAAGCCCGGCACCATGATGAAAGAGATGATGACAGCGATGGACGTATTTCCGACGCTGGCAGACGCGGCGGGTGTGCCGATGCAAAATAAGAAGAAGCTCGACGGGTTTAGTTTCTGGCCGGCCATCGCCGGCGGCAAGGCCCCGAAGCGTGATGGCACGGTATTCTTCGCCTCCGAAACGCCGATCTACGGGCATTTTAATATCGCACTGTTCAAGGACCGCTGGAAGCTGGTGCAGGTGGTCGATCAGGATCAGTTGAGCACCACGGTGACCAATTATCTTTTTGATATCAAAGAGGATCCCTACGAGTACAACAATCTCGCCGCTAAGCACCCGGACGTTGTTGCCGAGTTGTCCGTCGACGTGCGCGATTGGCGGGCGCTGTATCCGGTCAACGGCAGTCGCTCTTATCTGGTACCGCCGCCGGGCTGGCGTGCGCCATTGGATTGGGCGACTTACATGCAGCCGCTGCGCAGCCTGCAGGCCGGGCCAGCACCGGGTATGCCGCCGGCATTCGCCTTGCCGATTCTGGATATGCAGCACGGTGAGCGCGGTCGCTTGATCTATGACTGCGAGCAGAAGTGGTGGAGCTTCGGCCTGTGCCTGCGTAATTAGCGACAGGCCGGTGTATCGATAGGGCCATCGGGATTTTCCGCATGGTTTTTAGCGGGGCCATCGTCTAAGGTCCGCCGACGGGTATTTGCTGTCCGGTACGTTGAATACGGCGGATCAATTGAACAACCTGATTATCCAGTCGGGCCCGGCGACACCGCTGCAGCGGAATATAGTGCCGTTGCAGCCGCAGCCGGTTGAGGCCTACCTTTACGGCGGTGATTACCTAACCGCCGAGCCGGTTATGATGGCTACCGCCGCGGCGTCCGTCGGCGAGCGCCGCGCCGGTCAGACTTTCGAAAATACTGCCGAATATTTGCAGAGCCGCACCCGCCGCGCCGCTGCGGGTGTCAGCCGTGAAGGGCTTCTCCACGCTTATACCGGTGAAGCGCCGGTGACCGGCCGTTTGCTGGATCTTTATGCCTGAGCAATCGGCGAGCTGCGCTTAACCGGCACTTGCCGTTGCACTAGTCGGCTCTGTCCCGCTTTTCCGGATTCGCTACCAAGCCCCGCTTGCTAGCGTTCCGGTCGTCGGTCGTCGGCGCGAATAGCGAAAGCTGTGTCTCGTTATTGATATAGCTTTCTGCTTCCATCACAAACCAGTCCTTCATGGTCAGTTGCCGGTATGTAAGCATCGCGTAAAGCTGTTGCTTCAACTCCGGGTCTACTTCCAGAACCACTCTTCCTGATTTACCGCGAGCCATTTCCCCGTGCCTTGCCTTTTTCAATGTAATATAATATATATGATGTTACATTAATCCAGCGGAGAGTGGAAATGCAACAACCGAACAGATCCGGCGCAAATGGCGTCAATCGGGCGCCAGAGCAGGGCATGCGGCAGCGCGAGTGGGGCGCATCGGAAGATCGCTATGCAGTCAGCGAAAATGCCCCGGTACAGCCGGCGGAGCGGCTGCCGTTTACGGTTACGGTTGTCGAAGATGAGTTGGCGCTGGATAAGGCGCTCAAAATACGTCGTTCAGCCTACGGGCGGCATATGCCCGAGTTGGCCGAAACGCTCAGTGAGGCTGAACAGCATGACTATGACCCCGGGTCGATTATCCTGCTCGCGGAATCCAAGCTAGACGGTGAGCCGCTGGGGACGATGCGTGTTCAAACCAATGAGTACAAACCGCTGTGGCTTGAGGAGTCGGTTGTTTTACCGGAGCAGCTCAGGCGACTCAGGCTTGCCGAGGGCACGCGCCTTGGCGTGGTGCCGAGCAGGGCCGGGACTTTAGTTAAATTCGCCCTGTGCAAAGCGATGTATCAGTACTGTATAAATCTCGGCGTAAATTGGATGGTTATCGCTGCGCGATCGCCCCTTGATCGTCAGTACCAGACGATGTTGTTCAGTGATCTGTTTCCGGAAAAAGGGTTTATTCCGATGAAGCACGCAGCGAACGTGCCGCATCGCGTATTCGGGATCGACCTGGCTGAGGCCGCATCGATATGGCAAAGCGCTGAACATCCGCTGTATGGCTTTATGATTGATACTTATCACCCGGATATCGCGATTGATACCGCGCCGTTCATGCGGGATGAGTCGTCATCGGGCATTTACGACGATATGCGCCGGTGGCGTATGGAGCGCTGAATTTGTGATGCAGGTCATCTGTTATGTAGTCTGAGCTGAGATAATCACAGGTTGTGTAAAAGCAATCTGTACAAAGCGGTAGCCACGCTTCGTGCCGGCGCTGACGTACACTGATGAGAATAAAATCTTTAATTTTACATCACAGATGCAGGTTACCCGCGCGCTAGACAGTTTGCTGAACCGATTCGCCCTTTTTGTGGTGCCGGTTTTTATTGTCTGCGCAACGCTCGCCATTTTACTTTCTCAGAACGGTGTAAATGCTGCCGCTGCTCCAGACACTTTGAGCTTCAAAGTGTTGCCGGACCCTCTGGATACTATCCGCCCGGAACAAGTGCCGGATCTAGTCGCAGGCGCGACGCTACACCGCGACTTCGATACAAAAAGGGCTGAACACCCTTATTGGTTGTGGATTCCCCTGTCCGCCAGCGGATTGACTGATTCTGACGTCGAGTTTTCTTCGCGTCATACCCATTCTCTTGAGTGTCGCGATGCGCAAACGCTAACGTCTGTGGGCGACGCCGATAGAAATACTACCAGCGGTAATTTTCGTAAGGCCAAGGCAGGGTTCGCTCTTCGTATTTCAAAGGATATGACGCCGCCTGCGGCATTGATATGCCGGGCAACTTTTGCGGGCCCGGCGCGAATCAAGATTGCTTTCTGGAGTGCCGAGGATCTTTTTGCAAGCGAACAGGGTTTTTATGTGTCCGCGGGTTGGCTTCAAGGTGGTTTGTTAACTCTGGTTTTCTTCACCGTCGTGATTTCGGTGATCAATCGGGAGGCACGTTATTTCGTACTAGCGATGTGGCTACTCTGTAACTTGCGCATAGCATCTTTGAGTCTTGGCTGGGATGTTCAGTGGCTGGGATACAAGATCCCAACGCATTGGATGTTGTCATTACGACAGATCACGATAGCAGCCTATTACGTCATTACATCCCTGCTGTTTTACCAATACTTTTTGAAAGAGTTGCTGCAACTGGGTTACCACCGGGCGCTGCAGATTTTAATGGCCGGCGGAGTGGCACTTCTTATCTTCGCGCTCGTCCTTCCCTTCGCGAGCTTCCTGCCAGTTATGTGGTTGATTGCCAGCTCGGGTATTAGCATCGGTATGTTTTTACTGGCTGAGATACTTCGCCATCACCCGACACGAACCGCTGTGTATTTTAGTCTTGCAATGGGTTTTCACCTTTTGGCAATACTGGCCGAAGTGTTGGCCGCGGCCTTTAGCTGGAATTTTGCGATGACCGTGTTTAATAGTGTTAGCGCGGCATGGGCATCGAGCGTGTTGGTAATAGTCGCACTTTCAGAACATTTGAGACGTGAAAAAGAAGAGCGCATCAGTGCTGAGGAGCAGCTAAACCGGACTTATGATTCCGCGCCCATCGGCCTGTTTACGATGGACCATGAAGGTCGCTTTCTGCGCACCAATCCACGTATGGCACAGATCCTGAACAGCTCCGCAGATGCTAATAGTTTGGGCAATATATCGGGCTGGTTTGATGATCTGGATTTGGCTTTGTTACGAGAGATTGCATCAAGAGAGGGTGGTGGTGAAGTCGAGCTGCATCGCTCCTTCGACGGTCCTAGGCAGTCTAAGCGATGGTTTCTGGTCAAGGTGGTTGAGGCCGGCGACAAAATTGAAGGGGCGCTACAGGATATTACCGAGCGTAACGAAGCCACCGAGCAACTCCGTTACTTGGCGAATCATGATTCGTTGACCGGGCTATTAAATCGTCGGGGTATTACTTTTGTTCTGGATCGAGGTGTGCAATCGGCCGCACAGGGAAAGCCTTATTCATTGTTATTTGTGGATTTGAATCGTTTCAAGTTGGTTAATGAGTTGTACCGGACTCAGGTAGGGGATCAGATTCTAAAACAGGTTGCGGAGCGGATTCAGCACGAGTTGCCCGCTGATTCGAAGCTGGGGCGATGGGGAGATGATCAGTATCTGGCGGTAATGCCCGGACATTCCGTTGCCGAAACCCGGGCAATGGCTGAGCGAATCGTTATTGCGGTCAACACGCTCCCTTACAAGTTTGGCCAGCAAGTATTGCAAGTCGCAGTTGCAATGGGTTTGGTGGATATTACCGGCACGATGACGACAGTCAGTGCAATATCGACCGCGCAACGGGCATGCGAGAAAGCAAAACAGGGATCAATTCCCTTAGTGATTTACGATGTTGATGCAGGTGTTCACCAAGAGCGGCTGGAAGAGCTTCATCTGATCAAACTGCTCGGTGCCGATACCCTGCCGGACGGCTTGCATTTGGTTATGCAACCGATTCTGTCACTACGCGCTCCCGAGGAGTCCCTGAATTTTGAAATTCTATTGCGTTTCAAAGATGTCGGCGGGCGGATGGTGCCGGTCAATTTGGTATTAGATGCAGCCGTGGCTAGCGGAAATATGGCCAGACTGGACAAGTGGGTGCTTACTGAAACATTGCGATGGTTGTTGAAAAATCACCAACAATTGCCAAACACCCAATTTGTAGCGGTGAATCTAAGTGGCACGGCATTGAATGACCGGGCATTTCTGGACGATGTAATCGAAATACTCAAAAAATACCAATCAGTGGTTCATTACCTGTGCTTGGAAATTAATGAAGGCGTTGCGCTGAATGATTTGGTAAATGCCAATATGTTTATCGAAAAACTTCGGGAATGCGGCGCAAGCATTGCTCTGGATGATTTCGGAGCTGGGTATACATCATTTTCCTACCTGCGGAATTTACGGGCAGACGCGCTGAAGATCGACGGCGCATTTGTGCGTAGTATTAACAACCACCCCGCCAATGTGGCAATCGTCGCTGCAATCGTAGATCTGGCGCACAATCTGGGTATGCGCAGTGTCGCAGAGGGGGTGGAAGAGCCGGCGATGTTGGAGGTGTTGGCGGAGATCGGCGTTGATTATGTGCAGGGTTATGTAGTGACCCGGCCGCAACCATTGGATACTGCCCTCAGTGCGAACTCGGCCGCGAGTTATATCAGTGAACCTGAGGTAATATCGACGACCCGGAAGCTTGCTGAAATGCGGAAGCTTGTTGAGAAGGAAATGTCCGAAGACAACCCGCTCTATCACTGATTCTATCTCTCCCGGTACCCATAGGCCGCTTAGTAAGGCTCACGAAAATGAAAGTTTGGCAAATCACAGCGCAAGGCGAGCCGCAGGAAGTCTTGCGACGAACAGAGCGTGACTTGACGGAGCCGGGGCCCGGCGAAGTCCAAATCAAAGTCTCCGCGGCGGGCTTGGGCTTACCCGATGTGCTGATGTGTCGCGGTCGCTATGTTTTTTCGCCTGAATTACCGTTTACACCCGGACAGGAAATCTGCGGCACCGTAACCGCGGCCGGCCCGGATTGCCGGCTCGCGCCCGGCACCACGGTACTCGGCGTTACCGCTTTCTACTCCGGCAATGGCGGGTATGCTGAATATTGTCTGGCGCCGGAAGGCGCACTCTATGCAGTACCGCGCAATATGACCGCGGTCGAGGCCGCCGGATTCAGTATTCCCTACCATACCGCGTGGGTGGGCTTGTGCCGGCGCGGGAATTTACAACCAGGCGAGCGGGTGATGGTGCTCGGTGCTGCCGGTGGTAGTGGCAGCGCGGCGATTGCGCTGGCGAAGGCATTGGGTGCAGAAGTACTGGCGACCGCGTCGACTGAATTGAAACGCAGTTATTGCCGGGAAACGGGCGCTGATTATTGTTTCGATCCCGCAGCCCCTGATCTCGCCGCGCAGGTCATGGCAGCCACCGGCGGCTGTGGCGTCGATATTGTTTACGATCCTGTCGGCGGGCGGTTATACGGCGAGTCGCTGGCGTATTGCGCTAACGAAGCACGATTGTTATCGGTTGGTTTTGCGTCCGGCACCTGGGGACAGGTAGAGCAGGAAGCGCTGGTGTTAAAAAACTGCTCGGCGGTTGGCGTCTATGTCGGCGCTTACAACCACGATCAGATGCTGACCGGACATGAGTTCCTATGTGAGCTATACGAAAGCGGGCAGCTGAAGGTCCCGGTCAGTGACGTGCTGGGCTTCGATGAGATTGCCGATGGCCTGACCCGGCTGGCCAACCGTGAGGCGACCGGTAAGTTGGTTGCCGGTTTCTAGATTTTTCGGGCAGCGGACAGCGCCTCTGCGGAGAGCAGATTTTTCAGTTGCGCTAACTGCTTTGCGCCGAGTGTCCGCGCTAAGGCTGCATCGATCAGCTCCGGTTCGATAACCTTCTTCTGCAGCGTTCTGATTAAGCTGTCCGAGGCGCGCACCGGCGCCCGCGGCTGGCTGCGGAGCGGGGTGAGCAGGCGGTCGCGGTCGTGCAGCAGGGTCGCCAGATACAGCAGCAGGTCGGCGGTATCGATAGTAATTTCGCCGGCCTTATCGGCGGGAAGCATCAACTGTTGTTCGCTCGCGGTAAGGTGTGCATTCAATAGCTGATCGGTCTCCATGGACTCATAAAGCTGTCCGATTGTGCAACACATGTCGAGCGTGGCCTTGTTACCTATCGAGCGCGATAACTCATCAGTCACCATATCAATTGCAGCAACGGCGTCGCGGACAAACTGAAGCCCCCTAGGCGCCAGATGCAATTCGCGCGAACGTTTATCGCGCACGCTGTCGCGTCGGGTGATATAGCCCAGTGCTTCCAGCTCGCGGGCAATGCGCGATATCGCCTGACCGGTCACCGCGTTGTAGCGCGCCAGTTCCGCGACAGTGGTGCCGCGTAGATCAATATTGAACAGCACCTGATGAAATGAGCTTTGCAGCGCGCTGTGGCCTTTGGCCGCCAGTATTTGTAGTAGCTGTGAATACATTCGTCGCGACAGAAAACCGATATTGGTCGCTGACCAATGATTGATACCGCTGGCAGCTGATTGCTTGCCAAAGCTTGCAACAATATTTGCGCCCAGTGTTTTGTTGCGTTCTGTGCCGAGCACTTTGTTGTACTGGCGATTAATCCTCACCAATTCGTTCATGGCATCATCGACCAGTGCGCGGCCGCGCTCTGTCAAAGTGATGAGCCGGCCGCGGCGGTCATCCGGGTCTGGTCGCTGAGTAATATAGCCTTCGTTGTAGATCGGTCGCAGCGATTGCGCACACAGTTGTTTGCTGACGCCCATGTGGCGGGCGAGGTCAGAGGGGCGCATTTCGTTCAGCGACAGCGCTGACAGTGGTTGCGCAAAATTCATCGCCAGTCGCGAATAACCACAGTCGGTGAGATAGTTCATCACCTGCAATTCGGTGTGCCGTGTGACGCGCGCCACATGACGGGGCAGGTTGCTGCAGTAGCGCGGCCAGATATCGGAGAGTGCTGCGGGGGTGGTCATCGGTGAGGTAACGTCGGATCTATGAGTTCTGATAAAAACGTAACATATATTTATTAAATACAGAATTAAATTTACTTGTTGCCAGGCGGTTGCTAGCATCAGCGGCCTCAACAATGTCAGCTTCGAGCAGCCGATGGCGAGTACCGGAAAAATAGAATTCAGCCCCTACGATCACGCGGTGCACGACGACCCCTATCCCTACTATGCGCGGATGCGGGAAGAGGAGCCGGTGTATTTCAACGAAGAGCACGGGTTTTGGCTGCTGACCAAGTGGGAAGATTGCTGGAACGCCTTCCGCGACTTTAAAACCTTCAGCTCCATTCAGGGGCCGGCGCTGGAGGCTGACCAAGGCGGCGGTTACCCGATGTTTATCAATTCCGATCCACCCGATCACACCCGCATCCGCAAGTTGCTGTCGCCGTTGATGGTGCCGGAGCGGATTGCGGCACTGGAGGATTACACTCGACAGAAAGCGCGTTCGCTGCTTGAAGCGAAGCTCGCCTCGGGCAGCATCGACCTGATTCAGGATTTCAGCGCAATTCTGCCCATGGATGTAATTTCGACCATGATTCATGTGCCGCCGGAAGATCAGGACAAGGTGCGCGGCTGGGCGGATGATCTGATTTTTGTGGAGGACGGCGTTTTTGGCGTCAACAAGCGGCAGATAGAGGGCTATTTCAATCTTTCCGCGTATTTCGACGAGCTGGCCAAAAAATTGCGGGAAAACGATAACCCGCCGGAGGACATATTCCACGCGCTGATTCAGGCGGAAAAAGACGGCAAGGTCAGCCATGACGATATTATCGGCAGCGGTATTCTGCTGGCCGTGGCCGGCAACGAAACGACCACCAAGCTGATCGGTAATATGGCATTCCGGTTATGGCAGCACAAAGACCAGCGCCAAATGTTGATCGATGATCCGGCATTGATTGCCAGTGCGGTTGAGGAGACATTGCGTTACGACGGGTCAACCCAAATGATTGGTCGTCTGGTAACGAAAGATGTTGAGATCCGCGGTAAGACACTTAAGCAAGGTCAGCGCGTCGGCATGTGCATTATCTCCGCGAGCCGCGATGAAGATCGCTACGACAATGCAGAGACCTACGATGTGACCCGAGGCGCCCGCGACCATATGGCATTTGGTACGGGAATTCATTCCTGTCTTGGTGCGGCGCTGGCACGGCTCGAGGTGCGGGTGTGTTTCGAAGAGATTCTGCGCCTGATCCCGGATTACGAACTGGACATCGCGAACAGCGATCGCACCCACAACCCCAATGTACGCGGCTACACGCATCTACCGGCCAGCTTTACACCCGCTTAATGTTACGGAGACTTCGATGAAACAGCCCGCTTACGGCGAACAGCATCTTTATATCAACGGCGAACTCCGCGAGGCGGCGGGTGGCCGTGTGTATGACAATTACTCGCCGGTGACCGAGGCCTTAATCGGCGTGGCGGCAGATGCGACACTGAGTGACGCGGAACGCGCGCTGGCCGCAGCGCGGGATGCATTTGACAACAGCGATTGGTCTACCGACCACGCGAAGCGTATTGCGGCATTGCGGCGCTTTGTGGCGGAACTTGAAAACAGCCTCGACGATATCAAGGCGGCGACGATGGCCGAGACCGGTTGTACCAGGTTTTTTGCCGACGGGCCCCACTGCGCGGGCCCGGTCGCGATGGCGGGCTGGTCAATGGACTATGCGGAGGCGTTCGAGTGGCGCCGGGATATCGGTGAGTTTGAGGTCATGGGTATGACCAGTCGCCGCGAAGTTTGGAAAGAAGCGGCCGGCGTTGTTGCCGCTATTTCACCATGGAATTTCCCGAATCAAATTAACTTCGCCAAATGCCTGCCGGCACTATCAGCCGGTTGCACGGTTGTGCTGAAAAGTGCCCCCGACACCCCGTGGACCGCGGCCCTGATGGGGCGCTGTGCAGCGAAAGCGGGATTGCCCGCCGGTGTCTTCAATGTGATCACCGCCGCGGATCCCGCCGAGATCGGTGATTTTCTGACTGCCGACCCGCGTGTCGATGTGGTGTCTTTTACGGGCTCCACGGCGGTTGGTCGACATGTGATGTCCAGGGCCTCGAATACGATTAAGAAAGTATTTCTGGAGCTCGGTGGGAAGTCAGCAATGATCGTGCTGGATGATGCGGATTTGGGTAGCGCCCTGTTCGGTGCCTTTGCGGTGACCGCGCATGCGGGCCAGGGCTGTGCGATTACGACACGGCTATTGGTACCGCGCAGCAAGCTCAAAGAAACAGAGGAATTGCTGAAAGCCTATTTCGCAGGGATCACCTACGGCAGTGAAGACACCAGCGGCGAACTGATGGGGCCGTTGATCAATGCCCGCCAGCGCGATCGGGTGCTCGCTATGATCGAGCGCGCGAAACAAGAGGGTGCGACATTGATTTTCGGCGGCGGCAAGCCGGCGCATCTCGAAAAAGGTTATTACGTCGAGCCGACTATTTTCTCAGATGTCAGCAACGATATGACGATCGCGCGCGAGGAGGTGTTCGGTCCGGTATTGGCGATTATTCCCTTTGAAGACGACGATGATGCGGTGCGTATCGCCAACGATTCGATTTACGGCCTGTCGGGCGCGATCCACTCCGGTAGCGAAGCGCGCGCGCGCGCCGTTGCCGCGCGCCTGCGCACCGGCACCGTGAATATCAACGGCGGTAATTTTCTCGGACCGGACGCGCCTTTCGGCGGGTATAAACAGAGCGGTATCGGCCGCGAGATGGGGCCGGAGGGATTCGACGAGTATCTGGAAACCAAAACGGTCGCGTTTTCGGTTTGACCCGGTGCGGCGCGGTGCGGGAATTCACTCCCGCGACGCGCCGTGAATGCATCCCTGTAGGCTCGACGACAGCATCCCTGCTGTCGACGGTCGCGGGAGTAAACACCCGAACCACGCTTTCAGTATCGGAGTAGATTCAAAATGCCAAGTATTACTTATGTGGAACATGACGGCACCGAACACACGGTGGACGTCGATGAGGAAATGAGCCTGATGGAGGGCGCGACGCTGAATATGGTGCCGGGCATTGAAGGGATGTGCGGCGGCATCTGCTCCTGCGCGACCTGCCACTGCTATCTCAGCGAGGCGGACCTAGCGGCATTGCCGGCCGCGACCCCGGGCGAGCTCGATATGCTGGGGCACGCGACGCACCGCAAGGCGAACAGCCGGCTTGGCTGTCAGATCGCGGTGACCGCGGAAATGGAGGGCTTGCGGGTAGACCTGCCTCCCGACCAAGGCTAGTCTTGTGCTTTTTAAGTATCGGGACGAATAATAATGAATTCACGCAAAAGGCGACCTGTCTGGTGGCGGATAATCCGGGGTGTACTGCTGACGGTGGTGTTACTCGCAGGCGTGGCGTTGATCACCGCCTGGCAGGTGGGTGCGTGGAATATGTTGTACGACAACAAGTCTCACGATACCGAGCCGCCCTATTTCGCCGAAGTATTGCAGCGGCCGGCGATTCTGGTCTTTAGCAAAACCAACAGCTTCCGCCACAAAGAGGGTATCGCCGGCGGTAATGAATTTTTCAGGCGCTTAGCGCTCAAAAATGACTGGGGCTTTTTTCATACTGAGAACGGCGCGGTATTCAACGCGACGGATCTCGCGCGCTTTGACGCCGTGATCTTTAATAATGCCACCGGCGATATGCTCAACGCAGCGCAGGAGCAGGCATTTCAGACCTGGATGCTGAACGGCGGTGGCTGGTTAGGCATCCACGCGGCGGGTGACAGCTCACATCTGGATTGGCAGTGGTATCGTGACAACCTGATCGGTGCGACTTTTACCGCACATATTATGGGCCCGCAGTTTCAAATTGCCTCGATTGAAACCGAAGATTATGCGCATCCGGTGATGCGCGACATTCCGGTGCAGTGGTCTCACGAGGAAGAATGGTACTCCTGGGCACGAAGCCCGCGCGAAGAGGGTTTTCATATTCTGGCAACGGTGGATGAGGATAGTTATTCACCGGAGCAGAACGCGCCCTGGATCAGTAATGATTTACGCATGGGCGATCACCCGGTGGTATGGACTAACTGCGTAGGCAAGGGCCGCAGCCTGTATTCGGCGATGGGGCACCGCCAGTACGTCTATATGGTGCCCCATATCAGAACTTTGATGGAAAACGGCCTGAATTGGGTGATGGGCCTGAGCGCGGGTCAGTGTCCGTCGGGCAATGCTGTAGTAACAGCTGAAGCAGTAGCCGCGGCCGAACCGGCAGACGCAGTTGAACCCGCAAACGCAGCCGAACCGGAAGACGAAGCCGGATCAGAGGATGCAGCCGGGTCAGAGGATGCAGCCGGATCAGAAGGCGCGATCGAAATTATCCCGTTGTATTGAAGCCACGCGACGCTGCGTTTATGCGCCCCTACCGCAATATCGTTGTCAATATTTTCCGCAGCGCGCCGGTCGCCATGCTGGGAGTCCTGCTTGCCGGCTGCGGCGATACCCCGCCGCCGGCTGAGCTGTACCAGATCGACAGCGCCGAGGCGCCGGCGCTGCGATCATCGCGACCTTGCAAACGCAGCAATGCGCAGCGGGATGCCTTTTTTGGTGATACCCATGTCCACACCTCTGTATCCACCGATGCGTGGATGTTTGGTGTCCGCGTGACACCGGACGACGCGCACCGCTATGCATTTGGTGGTGAGGTCCGGTTGCCGGTAGAAGGCAGCAATGAACGCGCCGGCACTGACACGCGTACGGTGCGTATTGACCGGCCGCTGGATTTTGTCGCGATTACCGACCATGCCGAGTTTCTGGGTGAGCAGGCGCTGTGTTCTGATCCGGACAGCGGCTTTAGTGAGAACACGCTGTGCCAGTCGATTCACAACGAGCGCGGCCGTTCGTTCCGCCTGATTGCCCAGATCATGTGGCCGTTCACTTTTCGTTACGATTCACTTTGCGGCAAAGACGGAGCTGCCTGCCGGGCGGCCGCGCGGTCTAAATGGCTGGAGAATATTGAAGTCGCGGAGCGCTGGAATGATGACAGCGACAACTGCGAACGCACTGCATTTATCGCCTACGAGTACAGCTCGATGCGCATGGGCTCAAACCTGCATCGCAATGTGATATTCCGCAATAACGTGGTGCTGCCGCGCCCGGTCAGTTATATCGAAGCACCGCGGGAATGGCAGCTGTGGGACATGTTGAAAAGCGGCTGCCTTGATTCCGGTAGCGGCTGTGATGTGTTGTCGATCCCGCATAACTCCAATATCAGCAACGGCCGCATGTTCAATGTCGACTACATTGGCGCGGGTTCTCAGAAAGAACAAATAGCGCGGAATAAACTGCGTATGGAGCTCGAGCCGATTATCGAAGTCATGCAGCACAAGGGCGATTCTGAATGTCGCAATGGAGTTGCCGGTGTGCTCGGCAGTGAGGATGAGCTGTGTGATTTTGAAAAGTTTGAGGCGATCACTAATGCCATCAGGTGGGGAGACCCGGA
>JBFJYC010000060.1:0-13501 GCA_041622815.1 Spongiibacteraceae bacterium
CCCGGGCCGCGCGCTGACTTTAGCGGCCCGCATAATACATCATCATGCGGCCCTTCGCGGCCCCGCTATATGCCCGCTTTTGCCCCTTCACTGGCCGGTGCTCACTGCTATACTCCCCGTTTTTTCACGGACCGTAATCCATGGCCTTCGAACCACAGAATTCCTACACCCGCGAGCAGTTGGTCGACTGCGGCAACGGCAAACTGTTCGGACCGGACGGCCCCCGTCTGCCATCGGACAATATGCTGATGGTCGACAGAATTACCGAGATCTCAAGAGACGGCGGCGAGCACGGCAAAGGCGTGCTGATCGCGGAACTCGATATCCGGCCGGACCTTTGGTTTTTTGGCTGCCATTTTAAAGGCGACCCGGTGATGCCGGGCTGTCTCGGACTCGACGCGATGTGGCAGCTGGTCGGCTTCTATCTCGGCTGGCGCGGCAATGCGGGCAAGGGTCGCGCGCTGGGTGCCGGCGAGATCAAATTCACCGGCCAGATTTTGCCCGACGCCAAACTGGTAACCTACCGGCTCGACTATAAACGGGTAATCGAGCGCAAACTGGTCATGGGCATCGCCGATGGCTCAGTTTCTGTCGATGGCAAAGAAATATACACCGCCAAAGATTTGCGGGTCGGCGTATTTCAGGACACCAGCAACTTTTAAATCCCGCCCTTTTCCAGCGACACCAATCAATACTAAAACGGACGCAGACAATGAGAAGAGTAGTTGTAACCGGCATCGGCGCAGTCGCCTCTATCGGCAATAATTGCAATGACATTCTGGCTTCACTGCAGAACGGCACATCCGGCATCGGCGTCGCCGAAGATTATGCGGAGCTGGGCCTGCGCAGCCATGTCGCCGGCCGTATCCATATCGACTTTAAAGACTTTATTGACCGTAAACAGCTGCGCTTTATGGGCAGTGCCGCGGCCTATGCCTATATCGCTATGGCGGAGGCCATCGCCGATTCCGGCCTTGAAGATAGTGATATTTCCAATGTCCGCACCGGCATTATCGCCGGCTCCGGCGGTGCCTCCTCCTCCAATCTGATTGAATCAGCCGATATTCTGCGCGAGCGGGGCGTTAAACGCCTCGGCCCCTACCGGGTAACACAGACCATGGGCAGTACAGTCTCCGCTTGTCTGGCGACGCCTTTTAAAATCAAGGGCGTGAATTACTCGATGTCTTCGGCCTGTGCGACCGGCGCGCACTGCATCGGCAACGGTGCCGAACAGATTCAACTCAACAAACAGGATGTTGTTTTCTGCGGCGGTGGCGAAGAGGAACATTGGTCGCTGAGCTGCCTGTTCGACGCAATGGGCGCGTTGTCGACCAAGTACAACGACACGCCGACGCGGGCTTCCCGCCCCTATGATGCCGACCGCGATGGCTTCGTTATTTCCGGCGGTGGCGGCATGCTGGTATTGGAAGAACTGGGGCATGCGCGGGCGCGGGGCGCAAAAATCTACGCCGAACTGGTCGGCTATGGCGCCACCTCAGACGGCTATGACATGGTCGCACCCAGCGGCGAAGGTGCGGTGCGCTGTATGCGGCAGGCAATGGCGACGGTCAGTACGCCGGTCGACTATATTAATGCCCATGGCACGTCGACGCCGGCGGGGGATATCCAGGAGCTGAAGGCGATGACGACCTGCTTCGAGGGCAAGCCGATTCCGACCATCAGCTCAACCAAATCACTGACCGGGCACTCACTCGGTGCCGCCGGCGCGCACGAGGCGATCTACTCGCTGCTGATGCAACAGCATAGTTTTATCAGCGCCTCGGCAAATATCGAAAACTTAGACGAAGCGGCCGCTGGACTACCGATCGCAACCACGCGTCAGGATAACGTTGAGCTCGCTACGGTCATGTCGAACAGTTTCGGATTCGGCGGCACCAATGCCAGCCTCGTATTCAGCAAGCTGGCCGATTAAAGCGCCGCAGCAGGCGGCCGGGCTTCGGCAGCTAGGCCAGCAGCTCACTCATCAGCAGCACATCCACCGGGTCTCCCTGCTTAAGAGTGACACCCGGCGGGATCACCGCTAATGCGTTGGCCCAACTGACCGATTTCAGCACCCCTGAGCTCTGATTCGGATAAATATCAACCCGCATACCGGCCTCGTCCTGCACCAACTGGGCACGCAGATACTCCTGCCGGGTGCCCTCCTTCAGCCAGTCGAATCCGGCGCGCATTTTCCAGAGTTTTGCCTGCCGGTTGCTGGCCCCCTGCATGGCCAACAAATAAGGCCGCACAATCAGCGCAAACGTGACAAAGCTGGACGCCGGATTGCCGGGCAAGCCAAAGAAGGCGGCCTCCTGTATGCGCCCGTAAGCCACCGGCTTGCCGGGTTTGATCGCCAGCTTCCAGAGCTGTAATTCACCCAATGCCTCGACCTGGCTTTTGACGTAATCCTCCTCGCCGACGGAGACACCACCGGTGGAAATTACCAGATCCGCCTGCGCCGCATTGAGCAGCGCGCGTCCGGTCGCAGCAGCGTCGTCCCGGACGATTCCGCCATCGGTCACATCACAGCCCAGTGTCGTTAGCATCGCCGCCAGCATCGGACGATTGCTGTTATATATTTGTCCGGCGTGGGCCAGCGGCTCACCCGGATCAACCAGCTCATCGCCGGTGGACAGCAATGCCACCCGTGGCGGCGTGGCCACTTTTGCCGAGGAGTAACCCGCCGCCGCCAGCAAGCCGATATCGACCGCGTCCAGCCGGCGGCCCGCTTCAAATACCGTCTCACCACTGCGCAGATCCTGGCCCTGCGGGCGGATATGATCGCCGAGTTTCACGCTGCCGGAAATGCGCACCCGGTCACCGTCGACGTCAACTTCCTCCTGCATCACCACGGCATTGGCGCCTTTGGGTATCGGTGCACCGGTAAAAATCCGCGCCACACCACCCGCAGGCAGGGTTTTCACCGGGTCACCGGCGACGATGCGGTCGACAACGGGCAGTGTCGGCGCGCTGCCCAGATCATCGACACACAGGACGTAGCCATCCATCGCGCTGTTTTTGCAGGGCGGCACATCATATCTGGCGATAACATCTTCGCGTAATACGCGCCCGAGCAATTGCGCCAACGGCAATTCAACCACCGGCGTCAACCGCGCATCATCCAGGATCCGGCGCTGCGCCTGATCAATCGTCATGATTGCCATCAACTGCTCCCTTCACGCCGCTGGCGCAATACACCGACAAAGTTACAGGGCCGGTGGCCGGCATCCAGCTGCTCCCGGATAATCCCCTCCCAGGCGGTCTTGCAGGCACCGGTAGAACCGGGCACGCAAAACACCAGCGTATTATTGGCCAGCCCCGCGACCGCGCGCGACTGGATTGTAGATGAGCCGATTTCGTCACGGGACAACTCGCGGAATACTTCTCCGAAACCGTCAATTTGCTTGTCGAACAAGGGCGTGAGCGCTTCCGGCGTCGAATCGCGACCGGAAAAACCGGTGCCCCCGGTTACCAACACGCAGTCAACGCCGGCATCCGCTATCCACCGCGAAACCACCGCCCGCAAGTCGTAGATATCATCGCGCACCAACTGCCGCGCAGCGAGCGCATGTCCCGCTGCTTCGAGCGCCCGCCGCAGATAATCACCCGAGGTGTCGTTGCTGCTATCGCGCGTATCGGACACAGTCAGCACCGCGATATTCAGCGCAACCGGCTCCTGTGACCTTGTCATTTGGTTTGATCCTCACACAATTTCTTTACTGCCATGGGTAGCCACGAACGCCACGGCAAGCGTTTAATTCCAAAATCGTCGTGCAGCCGCTGACAACGCAGCACCGGCACCAACGGCGAAAACAGACTGTCGCGCTGACAGGCTCTGAGCGTGGGCGCCGCGCCGCTGAGATCGATATGCTGACCGGCATGGGCGTAGACTACTTCCGCAAATTCCAGCGGCGTGACCGCACCGCCGCTGTTGTAATGATAAACCCCGGAGCATTCCGCACCGACCAGCAGCTGATCAAGCATGGCCGATGCCACCCGGGCCACATCGGCGGCAGGGGTTGGCGCAGTTTTCAGCAGGCTGCCAAGTGGTAACTCTTCACCGGCGCGCAGCCCGTTGAGTATCCGGGTCAACGGATTGTTGCCAAATTCGCCGAACACAGCCCCCAACCGCAGTATCAGGTGGTCCGGCGCGGCCTTCGCCAGCGCCCGCTCCGCCATCAATACCTGAACACCGGTTTTGCTGCCGGGTTTTGCGGTTTCGGTTTCGGCCCAGTCCGGCTGACTGCGCCCGTCAAAAACCCGGCCGTCGCTGAGCAACACCAGACGCAAATTCAGCCGCGCAGCCTGCTCCCAGAGCGCTTTCTGACCGGCGAGTTCAAACTCACCCCCACGATCTTTTTGCATCTCAGCGGGCAGCGTTGCATCGAGCACCAACAGATAGCGATCGGCGGCAACGTTCAGCGCCGCAATCGCGGCTTCCGCCGAGTCGACAACATCATACAGGCGGTGCCGGTCGCGGAACTGTTGTGCCAACGCACGCCGCAACAGGCCGTCGGGGGCAACTAATAAAACACTCACGGGCCGCTAAAACGGGATGTCATCATCCTCGATTCCGTTGTCCATCGGACCGCCTGGGGCAGGCGCCGCTGCCTGAGGCGGGCGCGAAGCAGCGCCCTGCTGGGGCTGCTGGTATTCTCCGCCACCGCCCCCGGACCGGGAATCCAACATCTGCATCTCATTGGCGACAATTTCCGTGGTGTAGCGGTCATTGCCGCTTTTATCCTGCCACTTCCGCGTCCGCAACGACCCCTCGACATACACCTTCGAGCCCTTGCGCAAATATTCGCCGGCGATCTCGCCGAGACGATTAAAAAATACCACCCGATGCCACTCGGTGCGCTCCTGATTTTCGCCGGTACTCTTATCTTTCCAGGCTTCGCTGGTTGCGATACTGACATTGGTCACCGCACCCCCCGAAGGCAGGTAGCGGGTTTCGGGGTCCTGCCCCAGATTTCCGACAATGATCACCTTGTTGACGCCACGCGAGGCCATCTTCTTCTCCTGTTCCTGGGCGCAACGCCATCGTCGCGCGCGAACCGGCAACTATACGGGAAACGCGACACCACGGGGAAGCCGGCGCCCCGAAAAGCCCGTTTCATCCGCTCGCAGCGCTCATACGTAGGTAAATGAGTTGATTACGGCTTTGCTTCGCGACACCTGCCGAACCTATAATGGCCGGTTCACTTCACCACGGATATCCCATGGATCAGATCCAGGTCAGGGGGGCTCGCAGCCACAACCTGAAAAACATCAACGTCGACATTCCGCGGGACAAACTGGTGGTGATCACCGGTCTGTCCGGTTCCGGAAAATCCTCTCTCGCCTTCGATACGCTCTACGCCGAGGGTCAACGCCGCTATGTGGAATCACTGTCCACCTATGCGCGGCAATTTTTATCGATGATGGACAAGCCCGAAGTCGATCATATCGAGGGCTTGTCGCCGGCAATTTCGATCGAACAGAAGTCCACATCCCACAATCCCCGCTCGACGGTGGGGACCATCACAGAAATTTACGATTATCTGCGCCTGTTGTTCGCCCGCGTCGGCGAACCGCGCTGCCCCGACCACCACGAACCATTGGCCGCGCAAACCGTCAGCCAAATGGTCGATACGGTGCTGGCCCTGCCCGAAGGCAGCAAACAGATGCTACTCGCGCCGCTGGTACGCAACCGCAAAGGCGAGCATCTGCACACATTTGAGCAACTGCGCAGCCAGGGCTTTATCCGCGTCCGCGTCAACGGCATTGTCTGTGACCTCGACGACGTGCCGGCGCTGGACAAGAAGAAAAAACACAACATCGATGTTGTTGTCGACCGTTTCAAAGTCCGCCCGGATATTCAGCAGCGCCTCGCCGAATCCTTCGAAACCACACTCGGACTGACCTCCGGCACCGCGGTCATCCAATCGATGGAGGATGACAGCGCGGAAATCACCTTCTCATCCGAGTTCGCCTGCAGCAAATGCGGCTACAGCCTGTCTGAACTCGAACCACGGCTGTTTTCATTTAACAGCCCGCTCGGTGCCTGCCAAAGCTGTGACGGCCTCGGCCTGAAGCAGTTTTTTGATGAAGCGCGGGTGGTCCAGCACCCCGAAGCGAGCCTCGCCAGCGGCGCGATACGCGGCTGGGACCGGCGCAGTGTCTATTACTTCCACCTGCTCACCTCGCTGGCCGAGCACTACGGCTTCGAAATCGACACCCCTTTCGAAGAGCTGAGCAAAAAACACCAGAAACTGGTTTTGCATGGCAGCGGCACTGCCGAGATCGCCTTTACCTACGTCAATGACCGCGGCGACACATTTAAACGCAAGCACCGATTTGAAGGCGTGATTCCGAATATGGAGCGGCGCTACAAGGAAACCGAATCACAAACCGTGCGCGAGGAGCTTGCCAAATGCCTGAGCTCGCAGGCCTGCCCTGACTGTGGCGGCACGCGACTGCGCCAGGCAGCGCGAAATGTCTTTGTCGGCGAGACGACCTTGCCTGAAATCACCCACCTACCGGTCAGCGAGGCGATGGCCTGGTTCGGCGAACTCAATCTGAGCGGCCGGCGCCGTGAAATTGCCGATAAAATCCTCAAGGAAATTGTCGCGCGCCTCAACTTTCTGGTGGACGTCGGCCTTAATTACCTGACACTGGACCGCAGCGCCGACACCTTGTCCGGCGGTGAAGCACAACGCATCAGGCTCGCCAGTCAGATCGGCGCGGGGCTGGTCGGTGTGCTCTATATTCTCGACGAGCCCTCGATCGGGCTACATCAGCGCGACAATGAACGGTTGCTCAATACACTGCGTCAGCTGCGCGATCTCGGCAACACAGTAATTGTGGTTGAGCACGACGAGGATGCGATTCGCAGCGCCGACCACATTATCGATATCGGGCCCGGCGCCGGCGTCCACGGCGGCGCCATTGTCGCTGAAGGCCGCTTTGAAGATATTCTGAAAGCCAAGGATTCACTTACCGGTCAATACCTATCCGGCGCCCGCGGTATTGCCATTCCGAAGCAACGCCATGCGCCGCGCGAAGGCGAATACATTTCGCTGACCGGTGCTACCGGTAACAATTTGCAAAATACTGACCTGAACATTCCGCTCGGCCTGATGACCTGCGTCACCGGCGTCTCCGGCTCCGGCAAGTCAACGCTGATTAACCACACGCTATACCCGCTGGCGGCGACCGCGCTGAACGGCGCCACCACGCTCACCGCGTCGCCCCATGTGGCGATCGCCGGGCTCGAAAAAGTCGATAAATGTATCGATATCGACCAGAGCCCGATCGGCCGCACGCCGCGGTCTAATCCGGCCACCTATACCGGTATTTTCACCCCGATTCGCGAACTCTTTGCCGGTACCGAAGAGGCGCGCTCGCGGGGCTATAAGCCCGGACGCTTCAGCTTCAACGTAAAAGGCGGGCGCTGTGAAGCCTGCCAGGGCGATGGCGTCACCCGGGTGGAAATGCATTTTCTGCCGGACGTTTATGTGGCCTGCGAAGTCTGCGCCGGTAAACGCTACAACCGAGAAACTCTTGAAGTTTTGTACAAGGGTAAAAATATCTATCAGGTACTGGAGATGACGGTGGAGGACGCCGTGGAGTTTTTCCGCAACGTGCCCGCTATCCATCGCAAACTGCAGACCCTGATGGATGTCGGCCTCACCTATGTCTGCCTGGGACAGTCAGCAACGACCCTGTCGGGCGGTGAAGCGCAGCGCGTCAAACTGGCCCGGGAACTCTCTAAACGCGATACCGGTGCCACGCTCTATATTCTCGATGAGCCGACCACCGGTCTTCACTTTCACGATATTGAGCAGTTGCTAAAGGTGCTGCACCGGCTGCGTGATCACGGTAACACCGTGGTGGTGATCGAGCACAACCTCGACGTTATCAAGACCGCTGACTGGCTAATCGATCTCGGGCCGGAGGGTGGCAGCGGTGGCGGGTTGATCATTGCCCAGGGCACCCCTGAGGATGTTGCCGGTATGCAGCAATCGCATACCGGGCGCTTCCTGAAACCGATCCTCGACAGTAAGGAACTGGCAGCGACGGCTTAATCAGAAGCCACGCCAGCGCCGTTTGATATGACGCTGGCGCAGCGCGACCTCCTGTCGCCGCTGCTCCGCCGTCACCCGTGGCATACCCTCGGGCAGCAGGCCGCTCAGAGCCGCCAGCGACACCCGGAACGCGGCAAGATTGGGCATTTCATAAGTCTTAGGTTCGCGGCGATAGATAAAACGCATCGCATGGAAGCCTTTCTCCAGCCCGGTGGTATCCACCCACCCCGGCACGCCGGGGTCGCGATGGGAAACGATATAGTAGCGGGCGCCATCGCTGGCCGGCAGCAACTGCCCCGCGTTCAGGCTGCTGACGTAATTCTGCTGATCGGGGCCTTCCATCCATAAATTATTGAGCTGAAAACCCATGTAATGCGGCTCCAACGGCGTTTCAACGCGGATCACCAATGCCTCATCATCACCCAGCTCAAAGATACCCGCCGCATAGAGTTGCCCGGCGCCTGCCGCCCCCGCTGCGGTAAAAGGCGGTGCCGGCGGATTAATACCGTTTACCGGTAATGCACGCTCACCGTCGCCGTTATGATCGCCGCGCATTTCCAGCGGAATTTCCATCAGCTGGTTCCAGAAACGGATCTGATTCGGCACTTTACGGCCTATCGCTGAAAGTTTTTCCGCCATAAAACTGCTGTTGACCGGCGCCCGGTTATCACCGGCTGATTCGAGCCTGACGATATCCATATTCAGCGGCACTTCCCGTGCCCAGTCGGAAAATATCTCCCGCACCGAGAGCGCGGTAGCGCGCACGGTTTTACTCGACGCGTTACCCGGACACGTCATGCGCTTGCGCGACAGCAGAAAGTTGCCCTTGTAGCCCTCCGGGCGGCGCGGACCGATCAACAGCTCAAACCGGTTGTCCGCATCCACCTGCAATTCGAAGCTGTTGATATGGTCCAGCGTCTGACTTTTGCACTCTGCCATCTCACCCAGCGTACCGGTATCACCCGGCACCCCGGAGATCGTCTGAAAAATCACCATGCGGGGTGCCTTCGGACCCGGCATCCCGCGGACCGAAGAACGCCATTCCGAGGTATCGGTAGCGAGCCCGGTCACCTTATAGAAACCGCGATCATCGATCGCCGCCTTGAGATACATGGCATCGGGGTTTTCACCGGTCCATTTGCGCAGCATATCCATCGACCGGAGAAACTCGGGGAACTGCGGGTCAGCCAGCAATTCAAATTCGATAATCCGGTTCAGGTGGCCCAGTAAATACCGGTAGCCCTCCGCCAGATTCCGGTCGGTTGCGGGCGCCGGAAAGAATTGCGGATCGACCAGACTGACCCGGGCCTCATCGAGGCCTTGCATCAAATCGTTCCATGCCGCGTCGAGCTTCTGCACGGCCCGCTGATCTCCGCTTTCGGCGTTGGCCGGCGACAGCAGTACTGCGCATAGCACCGCACACCCGAGGAGGTTCCCGACATTCCGCACAACCGTACTCAACAACACCATGATCCAGTTACCACTTCATAAAATTAATCGACAGCCGCCTGTCGCGGCGACGGTATTTGCTCAGGCCGAAATCTCAGGCAGCACTTCTTCGGCAAAAGTCTCGAGTAACTGCCATGCCCGCGCGACCGGAATTCCGCCTGCCAAAGGATGAATAATTGCCGTCAGCTTGTCCGTTGATTTCGCCAGCTCAATATATTGCTGCGGTGTGAATATCCGGTAGCGCCCCAGCCGCTGTAAATCTTCAATAGAATGCGCGGTCTCCTCTGCGGGGCGGGGTACGCCGGCGACTGACCAGCTGCTGTATTCCTGCGACTCGCGCAAGAAGTAAGGGCCCAATTCCTGCCATGCCCGCTCGGGATCATGGTCGATATAGATCATCGGCTGTCCGTCCGGGTACATCACAAACCCGGTTTTGCCTAAGCGCTGAAGTTCGCTGTGGTACAGCGCCTCGAGTTCGGGCATTTCCTGCGCGGGATAAAACGGCAGACCGAAACGCGCGGCACGACGCGCTGCAGCTTTACTCATACCACCGATAAACATCACCGGATGCGGCTGCGAAACCGGCGTCGGCGTTACTCTGATGACTTTACCCTTGTATTCGAAGGGCTCGCCGGTCCAGGCCTTGAGCAGGGTCTCGATCACCTCATCCATCAGCTCGCCGCGGCGGTCGTACGGCTTGTCGAGGGCGTGATATTCGGCAGGCCGGTAGCCGAGGCCGGCAATAAAACTGAGGCGACCATTGCTGGCAAGGTCGATAACCGCAATATCCTCGGCGAGCCGCACCGGGTCATAGAGCGTCACCAGCAGCGCAGAGATATTAATCAGAATTGACTCGGTGCGCGCCGCGATCATCGCCGCCATCGTCAGCGGCGATGGCAGCCAGCCGTTATCAGCACAGTGGTGCTCTTCCACACCGATCGCCGAAAAACCGTGCTTTTCGGCATAGGCCGCCATATCTAGCGCCGCGCGATAGCGGGCGGATTCGACCGCGCGATCCTTTAGTTCGCCGGTCATATTGATGCGCAGCACCGCGTCAGCAGACATTTGGAGATATCAACTCAAACAAGTTCAGGCGCGACTAATCGCTTGCAACACGATTTCTACCGGCACGCTTGGCGCGGTACATCAGTGTGTCGCTGCGATCGAGCCATTTGCCCCACTCTTCGTCTGCCTGCAACTCGGTAACGCCTGCACTCATTGTGATGCGGCTGACACCGGCGAACCGATGCTTCTCAACCGCCTCGCGCAATGATTCAGCCACAAGCTTCGCCTTGTCTAAAGGTGTCTCCGGCAACAGCACAACAAACTCTTCCCCGCCATAGCGGAACAGCGCATCGGTTCGGCGCAGTCGACTGCTCAGCAATTCCGCAAACTCCAGCAGGATCTGGTCACCCACAAGATGGCCCAACGAGTCGTTAATCGGCTTAAACCGGTCCAGATCAATCATGATGATCGACGCCGTCTGCCGGTAGCGGTGATTCATCGCGGTCATATTGCGCAGCACCCGCGACAGCTCCGTGCGGTTATAACACTGGGTCAGTCCGTCGGTAACCGCAAGCTTGACAAGTTGGCGGCGCTGCTGCGCCACCTGATTGGCAAAAATAAAACTCAGCCCGACGCAGAGCAGCAGTGACACCGTGAGTCGCAGCAGCACCGCATTATCGACCTGACCAATAATCGCCGCAAGCGACGCTAGCAGCACGACGGCGATGCCGAAAACCAGAGCCAACACATGTTCAAAAATAAAGAATATGCCCAACACCAGCGGGAAAACCCAGGCCAAACCGAGCAAACCGATAAAGGTTGTGGCGTAGATCGCCGCAACCGACATCAATACAAGCAGCACCGCTCCGCTCACGGTGTAGTATTTCCGCGACCAGCCGAATACCAGCGCAGCAACCAGATAGAGGCAGCCGGCCGAAAGTATTGTCGCGAGCGTGCTGTCTCCCTCACGCCAGCGGTAAATCGCGATCGGTGTGACTGCGAGGAGCGCCGCCAAATGAATCAGCTGATTAATTTGCTCCTGGAAGCCCCTGTCAGCGGCAAAATCATCACGGAATGTAGCGGGCTCCCTGCTCAAAAAGCACTCCAAGGAAGGCCGCTAGCAGCCGCCAATCCGTTTATTATTGTCAATTCGGTCATTCCCGAGCGATCTATGCATCTTGCCGGATACGCACAGTATAGTGCGCCGCCGTCACGGCCGCATCACTTACCTGTCCGCCACTCAGAACCTGAATTTCGGTACCGCGGTATTCGGCCTGACCTCAAGCAAATCGACGGCGACACCGGCCGGATAGCTCAACACCTGCACAACCGCTCGTGCGACGTCTTCGACTTCCATGCCGATATTCATCGTTGTGCCCTGACGCTGCCAACGGGTAAGTGCAGACTCCAGCTCATCCGCATCCCATTCATCCGCAAAGCCGGTCATTGCACCACCGGGCCGCAGACAGGTGACGCCGATACCGAGCTCCTGGGTCTCAAACCGCAGGTCGCGGGTAAAGCGCTCAACCGCGGCTTTGGTCGCCGCGTAAATCGACAGATGTGACATCTCATCGTAGTGCCAGGCGCTGGCAGAGGAAATATTAACGATACGCGGATTGTCGGCGCCCTGCAGGAGCCTGATTGCGGCGCGGCTGGCGAGCACGGTGCCGACAAAGTTAGTATTTACCTGCAGCGTAATGTCGGCGGGCTTTAATGATTCGATTGCACCCGGACGCGCCAGCCCGGCGTTGTTAATCACACCGTTGAGCCCGCCCAGCGCATCCTTTAGCCGGTCAAACGCCTGATCAACCGCCTCCGCATCTGCAATATCAGCGGTCGCACACTCGATCTTCCGCGCCGGAAATTCTGTAGCCAGTGCTGCCCTGGCATCGGCAAGCTTTGCAGCATTGCGGGCGATCAAGCCGACATCGGCACCTGCAGCCAACAGCCCGCGGGAGATCGCCAGACCGAACCCCGCCGAACCACCGGTAACGATATAAGCCTTCCCCGTCAGCACGATACTCACCGCCGCTACAGCACCAGCTCGGCCATGGTACGCAGTAGCTTTTCATCGCCATTGAGCAGTAGCGTGGTCACCGGCGAGTCTTTCCACATCTGCAAACGATCTTTGATTCTGTCGATCGGCCCGACCAATGATATTTCATCGGCAAATTTATCCGGCACCGCCGCGATAGCTGCATCGCGCTTACCTTCCATAAACAAATCCTGAACCTGCTGCGCCTCGGCCTCGTAACCCATCCGGCCCATCAATTCCTTGTGGAAATTGCGCTTGGCAGACCCCATACCGCCGATATAAAAGCCCAGCATGGCCTTGACCGGGTATAAACCCTCTTCGACGGTGTCGGCAACATAGACGTTGCCCAGTACCGGTATTTCAAAGCCGGGCCGCGCTGTATTCACAACATCGCCGTAAACCTCAGGCTTCTCCGGCGCGTAATACAGGGGTAACCAGCCATCGGCGATTTCAAAGGTCTGGGCAACATTCTTCGGCCCCTCGGCGCCGATCAGAATCGGCACATCCTTGCGCAGCGGATGAGTAATCGACTTCAACGGCTTACCCATACCCCAGGCCCCCTCACCGGTATACGGCAGCGGGTAGTGCTCACCGTCGTTGGTGACCGGCGCCTCGCGCGCCAACACCTGGCGAATAATAGAAACGTACTCTTTGGTGCGCGCCAGCGGTTTGCTGTAAGGCTGCCCATACCAGCCCTCAACCACCTGCGGCCCGGAAGCGCCGAGCCCGAGCATAACCCTGCCGCCGGACAAGTGATCCAGTGCCAGTGTCGCCATCGCACAAGCGGTGGGGGTCCGCGCCGAGAGCTGCGCTACGGCGGTACCGAGCTTGATTTTAGTCGTGTGTGCGCCGAGCCAGGCCAGCGGTGTAAACACGTCGTTACCCCAGGACTCTGCCATCCATACCGAGTCAAAGCCGAGTCGCTCGGCTTCCTGCGCCA
>JBFJYC010000061.1:0-13458 GCA_041622815.1 Spongiibacteraceae bacterium
CGCCGATCACCCAGGCGTCGATATCAGCGCCGGCCTGCGGCCTCGGGAGTGACCCCACCAGACTGAGCGCAGACTCAACGCTGTCTGACATAAGCACCCCATCTAGTGGTCCTGACTGCGCCGACAACACTATATGCGGACGACCGGGCAAAATGCCCGGCAACGATTCAAACGTTTTACGGCCCATAATCAGCGGCGCGCCCATCGTCAGTCGCTTGAAATTTTTGAGATCGGCGGGAATCCGCCACAGCAACTCGTTGCCGAATCCCAACTCCCGGTCACGGCCGATTGCCGCAATAGTAGCGAGCTTTAAACTGGTCTCCGGCAAAGCGCTAAACCGCTATCGGCGCGCTGATCGCCGCTGCCGGCGCATAATCGGGGAACTCGAAATCTTCGAATTCATATTCAAACAGCGATGCCGGCCGGCGTTTAATATGCAGTTTCGGCAGCGCTCCCGGCGTTCTCTGCAATTGCTTGTAGACGATGTCATCAGTGAGATGATTGCTGTACAGGTGACAGTCGCCAAACGTATGTACGAAATCGCCCACTTCGAGATCGCTTTGCTGGGCGATCATATGCGTCATCAAGGCATAGCTGGCGATATTAAACGGCACTCCGAGAAACAAATCCGCACTGCGCTGATACAGCTGGCAGGACAGCCGCCCCTCGGCGACATAGAACTGAAATAGCGTATGACAGGGCGGCAATGCCGCGCGCCCGTGGCGCACATTGTCCTGCGGCGACATCGACTCGTCCGGCAGGTCCGCAGGGTTCCAGCCGCTGACGATCAGGCGGCGCGAGTCCGGGCGCTCACGGATCATCCTTAGCAACTCGCTGAACTGGTCAATGGTGCTGCCGTCCGGGCACTGCCAGCTGCGCCACTGCTTGCCGTAGATCGGCCCGAGGTCGCCGTTCTCAAGCGCCCATTCATTCCAGATACTGACGCCGCGCTCTTTCAGCCAATTGTTATCGCAGCTGCCGCTCAGAAACCAAAGCAGCTCATAGATCACTGAGCGCAAATGCACTTTCTTTGTGGTCAGCAGCGGGAATCCGGCACTTAAATCAAACCGCAGTTGACGCCCGAATACCGAGCGCGTACCGACGCCGGTGCGGTCGGTCTTGTCGGTGCCGTTGTCGATAACGTCCTGAAGCAAATCGAGATACTGCTGCATAACTATTTCGCCCTTCGCAACGCCCACCACCACAGGCAGATGCCGCCGATAATCATCGGCATTGATAATATTTGTCCGCGCGTCAGCCAGTCAAAGGCGTCGAAACCGATATGAGAATCCGGCTCTCTGACAAATTCGACCATAAACCGAAAGCTGCCATAACAGGCGAGGAAAACACCGCCGACCGCCCAGTCCGCGCGCTGCTTGCGGGTGTAGAAAAATAGCACCATGAACAGCACCAGACCTTCCAACGCAGCCTGATAAAGCTGCGACGGATGCCGGGCCAGCTGCAGCGGATCCGCCGGAAACACCATGCCCCAGGGCAGGTCGGTGGGCCGGCCCCATAATTCCTGGCCGATAAAATTACCCAGCCGTCCGAGCCCCAAACCAACCGGCGTGATCGGCGCGACAAAATTCAGCAGTGCACCGGCGCTGACCTTGAGCTTGCGGGCATACAGCCACATCGCGACGATGACACCCAGCAGCCCGCCATGAAAGGCCATACCGCCCTCCCATATCCGGAACAGCCATAACGGGTCGGCGAGAAAGCGCTCGAAATTATAAAACACGACATAACCGAAACGGCCGCCGAGTACCACGCCGACTGCGCCGTAGAAGATAAGATCATCGACCTGTTCCGGGCGCAGCGGGCTCCACGGCTGCGCGCAGCGTTTGCGGGCGAACCACCACGCAAACAGAAACCCGAGCAGATACATCAAACCGTACCAGTGGATTTGTAGGGGCCCGATTGCGACGGCAACAGGATCAATATTCGGATGGTTCAACATAGAATCAGGATCAACAAATTCAGCGCGAGAAAATCAGCCAGACCGCCATCAACATCAGAAAGCCGGCAAAGGATTTACGCAGTACCGGCGCCGGTAGTCGCTGCGCCATACGCGCGCCTACCCCCGCAAATACCGAGCTCGAAATCACGATTCCGGCAAAGGCCGGCAAGTATACATAGCCGAGACTGTGCGCGGGCAAATCGGGATGTTCCCAGCCGACAAATATATTGCTGAGCGCGCCGGCAATGGCAATCGGCACACCGCAGGCCGCTGCGACCGCAACCGCCACCTGCACGCGCTGCCGGCACCAGTCCAGATACGGCACGGTCAATGAACCGCCGCCGATGCCGAATAATGCCGACAGATAGCCGAATACGGCGCCAACTACCGTCAGGCCGACACCACCGGGCACCCGCCCCGCTCCCGCCGGCTTTAAACCAAAGCCCATCTGCAAGGCGACAAAGACGGCGAAACAGCCGAACCCTATTTTCAGATATTCGCCGGGCAGGGCCGCAGCGGTATTTACACCAAACCAAACACCGACGATCAAACCGGGCGTCATCAGCCGCCAGATTGTCCAGTCGACATTGCCCGCCTTGTGGTGACTGCGCACCGAGCTCAGGCCGGTGACCACGATGGTCGCCAACGATGTGCCGACCGCTAACTGCATAAGTATGGCCGGCGCCACGCCCAGCGCAGTAAAGGTAATCACCAGCGCCGGCACAATCACAATGCCGCCACCGACGCCGAACAAGCCGGCGGTGAGCCCGGCGACCGCGCCGAGCCCGAGATAAATCAACAGGATCAAGCGCTGACCAACGGGCTGTATGCGGTCCGCAGCAGGTTATCAAAGCCGGCATCTGCCAGCTCACCGCGCAACAACTCCTGCACCTGCGCCGAAGACTCCAGCTGCAGCGCGATCTCCAGAATGCGTTGGGCGTCGGTAAGTTTCACGCCGCGGATAACCGACTTGATCCGCAGTAAGCTGTTCGCATTCATCGACAGCATGTCGTAGCCCATCGCCATCAACAGCAGTACCGCCCCCGGATCGCCGGCAAATTCGCCGCAGATACTGACCGGCTTGCCTTCGGCATGAGCGCCGTCTGCAACAATCTGCAGAGCCTGCAGCACCGACGGGTGATAGGCATGGTAAAGATCAGCAACCCGGGAGTTGTTGCGATCCACTGCCAGCAGGTACTGGGTCAGGTCGTTAGAGCCTACCGATAAAAAATCGACCCGCCGCGCGAGCTGACGCGCCTGATACACCGCCGAAGGCACTTCCACCATCACGCCGATAGGCGGCAGCGGGCCCAGGTCAATACCCTCTTCAATCAGCTCATCATGACAGCGATAGATCAGAATCAACGCCGATTCCAGCTCTTCGACATTGCTGATCATCGGCAGCAGCAAGCGCAGATTGTCGAGCCCGGCACTGGCCTTGAGCATGGCCCGCACCTGACCGAGAAAAATTTCCGGGTGATCGAGCGTCACCCGGATGCCGCGCCAGCCGAGGAACGGATTCTCTTCGCTGATCGGGAAATACGGCAGGGCTTTGTCGCCGCCGACATCGAGGGTCCGCATGGTCACCGGCAACGGTGCAA
This sequence comes from Spongiibacteraceae bacterium, assembly GCA_041622815.1. Taxonomy (GTDB): domain Bacteria; phylum Pseudomonadota; class Gammaproteobacteria; order Pseudomonadales; family Spongiibacteraceae; genus JBFJYC01. The sequence goes on from JBFJYC010000061.1 coordinate 3,562, forward strand.
ATGCCTGCAGCTGCTCGCGATAGATCACGCGCTGCTCCTCTTCACTGGGAAAACGCTCACGCAGCAGGAACGGGATTTCGGTACGGTACAAGCCGACACCCTCGGCGCCCTGATCCAGCGATCTGGCGACATCGGCCATCAGGCCGGTATTCACCCACAGCGGCAGCGGATGCCCGTCCAGCGTCTCGGAAGGCAAATCCCGGATCGTTTCCAAACCCTCGCTGATTTTGCGCTCCTGCGCAGACACCGCCTCAAAATGTGCTTGCATGCCCTGCGACGGGTCCAGATACACCAGTCCGCCGAACCCATCGACGATCATTTCCCGGCCATCGACCCGGGTGACCGGCAAATCAACGGCCCCCATCACAGTGGGTATACCCATGGCCCGCGCCAGAATCGCGACATGTGAATTACCGGAACCGGATGCCGACACCAAACCGACCAGATTCTCTACCGGGATTTCGCCGAGCATTGACGCGGTAAGCTCTTCGCCGACCAGAATCGCGCGCTCCGGATACGTCACCGGGCTCTCGTCGCCGCTGCGCATATACGCCAAAACCCGTCGCCCGAGGTCCCGCACATCGACCGCCCGCTCCTTCAGATACGGGTCCTCCATTCTTTCGAACGTCTGCACGTGGGCGAGCATGACATTGCTGAAAGCACCCTCAGCCCATTCGCCCTGCGCGATACGCGCCTCAACTTCAGATATCAGCATACTGTCATCCAGCATGCCAAGGTAAACGTCAAACAGGGCATGCTCTTCAGGTGGTAGCTGCCCGGACAACTCCTCGCCGATCCGGCGCATATCGTCGCGCACCGCCGCAACACAACTGCGGAACATTTCCCGCTCGGCGGCCGCATCCGCGGACTCCCGGTGTGGCATAGCGCGTAATTCCGTGGTCGGCACTTTCGCGACGGCGACACCGATCGCCACCCCCGGTGACCCGGCAATTCCTTTAAAGCGCGCGTTGCCGGATCCTGCACCTTCGGTAACAGTGCCGGTTGCCCGCGCGTGCGCGATAACACCCGCTAACTGCGCACTCATGGTAATCAGGAATGCTTCTTCGTCCTCGTCGAAGCGGCGCGCTTCCCGCTGCTGAACAACCAGCACACCCAACACTTCGCGCTGATGGATAATCGGTACACCCAGAAAAGCGTGGTAGGCGTCTTCGCCTAGGCCGGGCACATAGACAAACTTGTCGTGCGTATAGGCATCCTCCACATTAATCGGCTCTTCACGCCGCGCCACCAAACCGACCAAACCCTGGCCCGGCTCGATAATCGCCTTGCCGATCAGCTCATTATTAAACCCGACGTTGGCGCTGAAGCGCAGCTGCTGGGTCTCGGGGTTGCGCAGATAGACTGAGCACACTTCGGTTTTCATGGCGTCACGCACGCGCACAACCATAATCTCCAGCGCCTCGGAAATATTGCCGGCGGCATTCACCGCCTGCACAATACTGCGCAGCGCTTCGAGCATCATGTCGCGTTACCCGATTTGCCGCGGTCCTGAGTCAAGCGGCAATGCCGGGGCGACAATTCCTTGAGCGCGCGGCGGTATACACCCCGCTTAAATGCCACCACCTGCCCGACCGGGTACCAGTAACTCACCCACTCCCAGTGATCAAACTCAGGCTTGTCGCCGCAATCGAAACTGATCCGGTGTTCGGGCGCCGTCATCCGCAACAAAAACCATTTTTGTTTCTGACCGACGCAGAGCGGGTTCTGCCCTTTGCGGATCAGCGCCTCGGGAAGCCGGTAACGCAACCAGCCGCGGGTCGAGGCCAGCAACTCGACGTCCCCCCGCTTGAGTCCGATTTCCTCGCGCAGCTCGCGATACATCGCCTGCTCGGGGTTTTCATCGGTGTGAATGCCGCCCTGTGGGAACTGCCAGCCACTCTGACCCACGCGACGCGCCCACAGCACCCGCCCCTGCCCGTCAGCAAGAACGATACCCACATTGGGTCTGAATCCATCAGCGTCGATCAAAATCTGGATATCCGGAGTGATTATTCCCAGCGCGGAATCCGGCAAACCGGGTCCCGCACGTAACGGATCATTGTTCCACAAATATCAAGGGCTTGCACCGCAACCGCGGCACGGCGACACTGCCGCTTTTTTTGCGGAGAACTGCCATGGCGCTGGCGCTGCTCGATCTCGATAACACCCTGCTTGCCGGTGACAGCGACTATGCCTGGGGGGAGTTTGTGGTGGCCCGGGGGATTGTCGATGGCGGCGACTTCAGCCACAAAAATGATGCCTTCTATGCCGACTACCAGTCCGGTTCGCTCGATATCGATGCCTATTTGCGCTTCGCGCTGTCGCCGCTGAAGGGGGTGCCGGAAGTCACACTGAGTGGCTGGCACGCAATGTTTATGCGCGACTATATCGAACCGATGATCACCCAGGCATCACTGACACTGCTACAGAAACACCGCCTGCAGGGCGATACGCTGGTGATCATCACGGCGACCAATGATTTTATTACCGCACCGATCGCACGCCGCCTCGGCGTGGAGCATCTGATTGCCAGCACCGCGGAACGCGACGCCAACGGCTACACCGGTGCATCCTGCGGCATCCCCTGCTTTCATCAGGGCAAGGTGGCGAGACTGCAACAGTGGCTGGAGCAGCGACCGGAAACGCTCGAAGATTCCTGGTTTTACAGCGATTCTCACAACGACCTGCCCCTGCTGGAACAGGTCACGCACCCGGTCGCGGTCGATCCGGATGCGACGCTGAGCACCGTCGCCGCTGAACGCGGCTGGCCGGTGATCAGCCTGCGCGACTGATTATTTTATTCGTCGCAGCTGGCGTCGTAGGCCTCGGCGTCCAGCAGATTGTCCAACTCGCCCAGATCAGCGGGCTGCAGCTTGTAAAACCAGCCGTCACCGTAGGGTGATTCATTGATGATTTCGGGGTTGTCCTCAAGCGCATCGTTCAGTTCGATCACTTCGCCGCCGATCGGTGCGTATATATCTGAAGCGGCCTTTACGGACTCGACCACACCGGCTTCGGCACCGGCGTCCAGCGAGGCGCTCATTTCCGGCAATTCCACGTACACCACGTCGCCCAGCGCGCTTTGTGCATGATCGGTAATGCCGACGGTCACGGTGCCGTCGTCCTCAACCCGCACCCATTCGTGGCTGGACGCGTAACGCAATTCTTCGGGGGATTCGCTCATAGGGGCTCTCACTATTGAATGCTGTGAATCGGATGTGTGAAGCGGCGCAAATTACAACAGCGGGTGGTGAATAACTAGCCCCGCATGCGCTAAAAACGATTCTGTCGGCCCCGTCAAAAGGACCACCGGCATCCCGCGCTGAGCCCGGATAGGCTTTCCGGGACACGCGGTGAATACATCCATGTTCGCTCGGCGAAAAGGTCCCTCTTTTCGACGGTCCCGGAAAGCCTATCCGGACTCATCGCTCAGTGCGGCATATCGGCGAGCTTAGTCGTCCTTTCGCGGCCGGAATATGGTGCGCAGCCAGTTAAACCAGCCATTCTTGCCCAGCACCATTTTGTCGACGCCGTCGAAATACTTAGCCTGGCCGACCGGGTCGGCAAAAAACTCGGCGCGGGTCTTAAAGCCCCTGTCGACATCCAATTCCTTCACGACCTTCGCCGGATTTCCGGCTACCACCACATTCGGCGGCACGTCCTTGCTGACCACGGCATTGGCCGCGACGATGGAATTCTGACCAATGGTGACCCCCTTCAGCACCACCGCATGATCCCCGAGCCAAGCGTTGTCGCCGATATGCACCGGAAATACACCGTCGCTGCGCGCGGTACGGTCGTAAACATCGTGCCAATCGCAATCGGTGATATGTACGCCATTGGCCATCATGACGCTGTGACCGATCACAATCTCATCCGACGCGGAGATGCGGGTACCGGGGCTGATCATGGCATAAGGCCCGATCGTGATGCTGCCGGAATCCGGGTCGCGCCCCCAAACGCCGATTTTTACGCGATTGTCCGGCTCGCCGATAATGGTGGCGCACTTGCCGATCCGCACACTCGGGCCGGAGATGGAGACATACCAGGGCTTCATCACGGTGCAGTGCTCACCGAACTCATCACAGGCCGGCGCCAGAAAATGGTCGGTATACCAGCGGCGAAAGGCCAGGTAGGCCTTTTTAACGAGATAGGGACGGTGGTCCTTTCGCATCCTGAGCTTCCGTCATCGAGTGAGCGCGGAGTGTCGCAAGGGTGGCGCAAAGGTGCAATATCACCGCCATCAACAGCGCTTTCGCAAAGGCGCAGCTTACGTATAATGATCGGCCGCAGTGAACTCAGGTAAACCGCCATGCCCAAGCAGCGCGCCGCCCCGAAACCGGCAGCGGATTCAAGCTGGCATCAGATCCGGCAGGAAGCGCTGGCCGATGCCGCCGGCGAGCCGGTGCTCGCGAGCTTCCTGCACTCAACCATTCTCAATCACGATGACCTGGAGAGCGCACTCAGCTATCACCTCGCACATATGCTCGACGGCCCCAACGCTTCGGGGCTGATGCTGCGTGAAGTCATCGATGAGGCCTTTGACGCGGACAAAAACATCACCATGGCACTGCGCTGCGACCTCTGCGCTTACCGCGACCGCGACTCTGCCTGCGATAAGCTGTCAACGCCGTTTCTGTACTACAAGGGCTATCACGCGCTGTCCGCGGCGCGCGTGGCGAACTGGCTGTGGCGGCAAAACCGCCGCTCGCTCGCGCTGTATTTCCAGAATCTGATTTCCTGCGAGTTCGGGTTGGATATCCACCCTGCCGCCAAAATCGGCTATGGCATCATGCTCGACCACGCTACCGGCGTCGTCATCGGTGAAACCGCAGTGGTCGGCAACAATGTGTCGATCATGCAGTCGGTGACCCTCGGCGGCACCGGCAAGGAAACCGGCGACCGCCACCCGAAAGTGGAAGACGGCGTGCTGATCAGTGCCGGCGCTAAAATTCTCGGCAATATCAGAGTCGGCACCGGTGCTATGGTCGGCGCCGGCAGCGTCGTATTAAAGGATGTACCGCCGCATATGATGGTCGCCGGCGTCCCCGCAGAAGTCATCGGCAAACCCGATTGCGAAACACCGGCACTCAGCATGAACCATCAACAATGCTGCGCCGGCGAAAATCACTAGCAAACAATAAATCCTAAGGACTGAATATGGCAGCGTCATTCCCGTTACTCGATACCATCCCCGCTTACGTAGAGCACTGGGTAAACGAATGCCCGGACCGGGTTTTTCTGCGCGACCGCAAAGGCGACAAATTTACCGAATGGACCTGGAAGCAGACGCGGGACGAAGCGATGGCAATGGCGGCCTGGCTGGAACGCGAATTTAAAACAGGTTCGCGCATGGCACTGGTTTCAAGAAATCGCGCACACTGGATGCTAGCGGATCTCGCGATCACGGCATCCGGAAATGTCTCGGTCCCGCAATTCACCACGCAGGCGACGGAAACCGCCAAATACGTGTTTGAATTTACCGATGTCAGCGTGGTCTTTGTCGGCGAAGCTGACAACTGGGACAACATTAAGACCGTAGTGCCCGACGCGGCGCGTATTGTCGCATTCCCCGGCGTTGATCCCGGCTGCGAGCATATCAAATGGGAAGATATCGTTGCCGAGTGCACCGGACAAAGTCCGCAACACGAATGCAAGCACGACGAACTGATGTCGCTTGTATTTACATCGGGCACAACCGGGCTGCCCAAGGGTGTCATGCAAACCCACGACTCGATGCTCATTCCGATGCAGCGCTCCGCCGCCGCATTCAGCTTGCGTGAAAATCCGAGATTTCTTTCCTACCTGCCGCTGTCACACATCGCGGAGCGGCAGCTGGTCTGGATTCAGGCACTGATCCATTGTGGTGAAATCACCTTCAATGAATCACTCGCTACATTGCTTCGCGATATGGCCGATACCAAACCGAATTTCTTTTTCGGCGCTCCCCGCGTTTGGGAGCAGTTGCAGCAGGGCGTACTGGCCAAGGTCGGCGGCCAGAAAGCGCTGGACGCCGCGCTGGAACAAGACCCGGACGGCATGGCCGAGCTCATCCGCACCGGCCTCGGCCTGCACGAAGCCGATGCAATGATGTCGGCAGCGGCGCCGATCTCACCGGCACTGATTAAGTGGTTCCACCGCCTCGGCATCAAAGTGCTTGAAGGTTATGGCCAGACCGAGGCCATGGTACTGATCGCGAATTTCCCTGATGATTTTCGCATCGGCTCTATCGGCAAACTACTCGACGGTGTCGAAGTCAAAATATCTGACGAGGGCGAGCTGCTGGTCAAAGCGACCGGCCTCTCCACCGGCTACTACAAAAACCCGGAGAAGACGGCCGAAACCTTTGTCGATGGCTGGGTACATACCGGCGACAAAGCCCGCATCGATGAAGATGGCTTTGTTTATCTCACCGGCCGGGTGAAAGATTATTTCAAAACAATTCAGGGCAAGTTTGTGGCGCCGCCGCCGATCGAAGGCGAGTTTGCCAAAAACGACCACGTCGAACAGCTTTGTCTGCTCGGTCGCGGCTACTCCAAAACCGTGATGGTGTGTGTACTGACCGAAGCCGCCGCAAAACTGGATAAGGCGGAGGTCGAAGCGTCACTCATTGACCAAATCAAAGCGGTAAACGACAGTATTGAGAAGCACGCCCGCATCGGCGCGGCGATTGCGACAACGGAACCATGGAGCATTGAGAACGGTGTACTGACACCGACATTGAAAATTAAACGCGACGAAGTAAGCGCCCGCTTTCATGAGCAGGCGGAGGCGCTGGCGCGTAAATCAGCAGAACAGAAAAAACTGCTGGTTGCATTCGTTTAAGCCGGAACAACTGAGCGGCCCTCAATCGGACCGCTCAGTGATGATCAGCGGACTGAGAACTGGTCCAGCGTCATCCCCATAACGCCATCAGTTGATTGGTCCATCGTCGCGGAATGGCCCTTGGCCCGCGGCAACACCCGCTCAAAATAGAACTTTGCGGTGTGCAACTTAGCCTCATAGAAATCCTTGTTGTCCGGATTTTTTTCGAGCCCTGCAGAGGCAGCCTCGGCCATTTTTGACCAGTAGTAGGCGATATTCAGGTAGCCGGCGTACATCAGAAAATCAAACGACGCGGCACCAACCGCGTCGCGGTTGCGCGATGCACGCAGCACCATCTTCAGCGTTTTCCAGTTCCAGCGCAGCGTGTAGCCAATCAGCTTCAGGCCGTAACCGCGATGACTGCCGGTGAATAAGGTCTTAAATCCCCAGCGGTAAAACTTCTTGCTGAAACGTGCGTATAACTTAAATCCGTCGAGAATCACCTTGCGGCCGATCAGGTCCATCGCCTGTATACCGGTAGTACCTTCATACAAACTTGAGATGCGTGAGTCGCGGTAGATCTGCTCCATGCCATGCTCGGCGATATAGCCGTGACCGCCGTAAACCTGCATACCGTGGCTGGCGCACTCGTTGCCCATCTCGGTGAGGAAGGCCTTCAATACCGGCGTCATAAAACCGAGATAATCTTCGGCTTTCACTTTGTCTTCTTCGGTTTCGCCATAGACCATAAAGTCGGCGATACGCGCCGCATCGTAGACCATCGCCCGGCCCCCTTCGGCAATCGCCTTTTGGGTCAGCAGCATGCGCCTTACATCCGGGTGGTGAATAATGGCATCACCGGGCTTGTCGGGATTTTTATGCCCCGACAGTGAGCGCATGGAGTAGCGCTCCAGTGCGTAGGGCAAAGCGTTCTGGTAGCTCAACTCGGCGGCGGCAACACCTTGAATGGCGGTACCGACACGGGCGGTGTTCATAAAGGTGAACATGCAGGCCATGCCGTCGTTGATTTCACCGAGCAAAAAGCCTTTTGCGCCATCGAAGTTCAGTACCGCTGTGGCATTGCCGTGAATCCCCATTTTTTCTTCCAGCGAACCGCAGCTCACTTTATTGGGCTCCAGCGGCTCGCCCTGCTCATCGACCAGTATCTTCGGCACAATAAACAGCGAGATGCCTTTGGTGCCCTCCGGCGAACCCGGAATGCGCGCGATGACGATATGAATAATATTGTCGCAAAGGTCGTGATCACCGGATGAGATAAAGATTTTGGTACCGGTAATACTGTAGGTACCGTCTTCGTTGAGCTCGGCTTTGGTTTTCAGCTGCGCCAGATCCGAACCACAATGCGGCTCGGTTAAACACATAGTGCCGGTCCAGCTCGCGTCGCAGAGCTTGGGTAGATACTGCAGCTTCTGCGCTTCGGTGCCGTGGGCAAATACTGTATTCATGGCGCCGATACTCAGCCCCGGATACATATTCCAGGACCAGTTGGCGGTGCCGGCCATTTCAGATTTGATCACGCCCATCGATAGCGGCAGACCCTGACCGCCGTACTCTTCCGGATGCGACAAGCCCTGCCAGCCGCCCTGCTGCCATTGCGCGTAAGCCTCTTTGAACCCCGGCGGCGTGCTGACCTTGCCATCTTCGAGCTTGCAGCCGACCTGATCACCGACTGTATTCAGCGGTGCCAGCACTTCTTCACAGAATTTGGCGCACTCGGTAAGAATGGCATCAACCATATCGTCGCTGGCGTCTTCGCCGCAGGGCAGCCCGGCAAAGTGCGCTGGGTAGTCCAGCACCTCGTTCATAACGAACTTCATATCGGTAATCGGCGCTTTGTAGACTGTCATTGCGGATTCTCCAAGGGGATAAGGTCACTGCCGGCACAGGGCAATCTAGTTCAATCCGCGGGCATTAAAGACTATGTCAGTGTTGACAGCAAGTACATTCGCCGCCAGCTAACCAAACGCCGGCGTACAGCGCGCGATGCGCCGTATTTGAACACAAATCATGAGGGATGTATGAAGTACAAACTGGCAGGTACTAAACGGGAGCGGCGAAGAGGGCCTGTGGGCCAAGATGTCCGGGGCGCACCCGGACATCCAGCATCAAAACTACGTTCTACTCACCGCCAAAGTTGTAACGAATATCCAATGACACCTGTGGCTCGGTTGGCAGGGCGAGCGCCACATAGTTGCCGGGGTTGCGGGGGCTATCCAGAAACAGCTGGCGCTGCTCCTGCTCGGTGATGTTCTTCACGTTCAGCACCGCGGTCCAGCCGCCGTCCAACTGCTTCAAACCGACACGGAAATTCACCTTGGTGGTGGCGTCGTGTCTGGCGCGCTCGTCCAGATCGAGATCGAGGTAGTACTCGCCCTGATACAAAATATCCAGACCGATCAACATGCCCCAGTTTTCGCTGACCGGAAATCGTAGCGTGGGATAGAGGCTGGCGGAGATCTCCGGCGCGTAGGGCACTTCCCGGCCGCTCAAATCCTGACGCGCGATTTCATCGCCGCATCCGGGCGGATTGTCATCGGTCGACTGCAGTGCCGTACCCGGCGCGCAGGGGTAGCTGTCGTAGGTGCTGTCGGCCATACCCAGACTGCCGGCGATGGTGAGCGCCTGCCAGTCCGGCAGGTATTGGAAATCGATCTCAAACCCTTTACCGGTCGCTTCACCGGCGTTTACGGTGGTGAATTGCACGCCGTTAAAAGCCTGCACCTGCAGATTCTTATACTCGGTCTGGTAGGCGGTGAAGTTCACCTGCAGCGTTTTATCGAGCAGAAAACTTTTGATGCCGAACTCCATCGATGTGGATTCCTCGGTCAGGTAGGTCACGTCGATGGGGCTGATCAGCGGACCGCTCAGGCCGCCGCTTTTTGACCCTTTGGCCACCAAAGCAAAGACCCGGACGTCCTCAAAAATTTCCCAACTAAAGGCCAATTTGGGTGAAAACTCGTATTCGGTCTCTTTGTAGTCCTCGCGAAAATCTTCCTGACCGCCAATCTGCTGCGCAACGATGACACTATTAGTGGTCGAGCTGGAGAAGCCTTCTTTATCCTCCTCACCGTA
>JBFJYC010000062.1:0-13429 GCA_041622815.1 Spongiibacteraceae bacterium
CAGCGGCGGCGGCTCGATTACCGCGTTTTATACGGTGTTAGCGGAGGGTGACGACCAGAACGACCCGATTGTCGATGCCGCCCGCGCCATACTCGACGGACACGTAGTACTTTCACGTAAATTGGCGGAATCAGGGCATTTTCCGGCGATCGATATCGAGCAATCGGTCAGCCGCGCAATGAATGATATTACTGATGAAAATCATCAGTCGATGGTTAAACTGTTCCGTCAGATATACTCCGTGTATCAGCAGAACCGGGACTTGATTACCATCGGCGCTTATCACAAGGGCAGCGACCCGAAGATCGATCAGGCGGTGGCATTGTGGCCGGCGATGATGCATTTTTTACAGCAAAATGCGAGTGATGCGGTGTCCTACGATGACAGTACCGGGATGTTGCAGCAGTTGATTGAACACGCCATCGCGACGAATCAGGAGCAACAGTAGTGTCACCCAAGCGTTCCAGCAAAATAGAGCCGGTGAAAGCGTTAGCGGCCCGCGATGAGCAGGCGCGCTCGATGGATTACAGTACCTGTAAACAGCGTTTGGACGATGCGAGTACCAAGCTGGAAGAATTGCTGCGTTACCGGGAAGACTATGACCGCCCGCCGACCAGCGCAGACGGCAGGCTCGACATTGCGAAGTTGCAGGAGAACCGGCAGTTTCTGGCTAAGCTCTCGGAAGTCATTAAATTGCAGGAGCGCAATGTCGCGAAACTGCAGCACGTGGCGGAGCACGCCCGCAATGAGTGGTTGGCGTCGCGTGTCAAAACTAAGAATCTGGACCAGCTCAGCGAAAATTACGTGCGTGAAGAAAACCGTGAGGCTGAGCGCGTCGAACAAAAGCAGGCCGATGAACTCACCGGCCAGCGCTTTATCTGGAACCAAAACCGCGAGTTCTAATTCATTCTGGCATGTCGATTGCAATATTCCGGGTAGAGTCATTACCGGAATAAGCCGAAACCGCCATGTCGACCCCGACACCGATACCGACAAGCCCCACCGGGAGCGCCGCGCCAGCAGGGCCGCAGGCCGCGCCGGCTGCGGCTTCTGCGCCGAACGGGCTGTTTAATCAGTTGTTCGCGGCGACGGTGTTGCCGGCCGCGGTGACGAATCCGGCGGCCCCGCTAGCCGGCAACCAAGGCGGCAAGACCTTGCCGCCTACCGGCAAAGTTCTTCCGTTTTCTGCTGATACGGCGCCCGCAACACCCGCTAATGGCGAAGGTGGTGTACTGGGCCTGATGCAGCAAATCCTGAATGCTGCGCCGGAATCAGCGGCCGTAATTCCGGGCGCAGTGTCCGCTGCCGCGGCCAATCCCGCTGTCGAATCATCACCGCTTGGAGCGGTTGCAGCCGGTACTCCTGCGACAGCGGAGTCTATCGACGGGGAGTACTTGCCGGCATCGCCGGCCTCCGCAGTACCAGATAAGTCGCTTATCGCCCTGCATACGATAGCCGTGCGCGATGCTGCACAGGCCGCTACCGGGGATGTGGCCGAGGCGGCTCAGAGCTTGCGGCAACAATTCAAGCCAGCGTCGGCGCCCGGCCAATTGCGAACCAGCCCGGACCAATCAGCGGCGGCGATAGCGTCTGAAGCGATGACCGGCCAAACCAAGGCCATGCCGATAAATGCTGCTGGCGCGGCGCTGGCCGGTAAATTAATCGCGGACACCGGCACTGAACAATTTGCAGTACAACTGCGTGATGCTGCAGCGGCGGGAACACCGTTGCCGGCTTCCGGTGGCGTAATAGATACAAGTCTCGCACGGGCGGATCTGCGTGGCTTGGGTCTGCTCAGCAATGCCGCCACCGTCGCACCGAATCCATTACCTTCACTTCACACCGATACCCTCTCAACCGAGCGCTGGTCGCGGGCGCTCGGCGAGCGGGTGGTGTGGATGGTCAACGCCGGCAATCATAAGGCGACGATCCAGTTACACCCGGCCGAGTTAGGGCAAATCGAATTGCGGGTGAGCATGACGCAGCAACACGCCAGCGTTGAAATTACCGCGCAGCAGGCTTCCACCCGGGAAATGCTCGAACAGATGTCACCGCGCCTTGTCATCGCACTGGAAGCCAGCGGTATCAAGCTGGATGAGCTGAAGGTGCAGGCCGAAGATGCCGGTCGTCAAAACGGTCGCAATGCACAGTCCGGAGAGGGCCAGCTTGCGCAATCAGGCCGCGATGATACATCTGCCGGTGGCAGAGAGCAGGGTGGCGCGACGGGTGAGCACAACGGCGCGGCGGAACCGCTGCCGGACATCACCGGCATGTCGCTGCTGAATGTGCGCAGTATCGATCTCTATGCCTGAGTGACCGCCCGCTGCGGGCGGTTGCCAATAATTTGGCTGTTGTCGCGGCACCCTCTAACGATGCAATCATAAGTTATTGATAAATATAATAATATTATCTGGCATTAGGATTGCATAGTACCCCCTGAATTCGCTACCAATTGGTTCAGGGCATGAAAAACGTCATTTTAATCGTAATACTCCAAACGATTCTGGTTGCGGGCATCGGTGCCGGCGGCTGGTTTTTGGGCAAGAACTCCTGTCAGTGCAGCGGCGAAGCGATGGCCGGCGGCGAGGCCGGTGCTGGCGGAGCGGCGCCTGCAATAGCCAAACAAGACCCCATTTTTAAAGAATTGGAAACGCTGGTCCTGAATATGCGGGACGGCGAGCGCTTGCGGTTTATGCAGGTGCAGGTGACCGTGAAGACGTTTGATAGCGCGGTGGTCGATGCCATCGATAAGTTTGATCCGCGCATACGCGGCGAAATGATTTCGCTATTCGGCGAATTCACGGTACCGGATGTGAGTACACCTGAAGGTAAGGTGATGCTGCAGCAGAAGTCACTGGAGAAACTCAACGCGATACTCGCCGAAGAAGCGGGTATTAAAGGCGGGGTTGATTCGCTTTATTTCACCAAACTTGTAATCCAGTAACGGAGCGCCAACGGTGAGTGGAGTTCTTGAACAGGAGGAAGTCGATGCGCTGATGGACGGCTTGTCCACCGGCGCTGTTCAGGCGGGTACCGACGCCTCGAAGATCGCCGCCGGTAAGTACGACTTTACCCGCCAGGACTACGCAGTTCAGCGAATCATCCCCGCGATATCGACGGTTGAAGAGCAATTCGCCGAGCGCTTGAAACGCCGGTTGCAGATTGAGTTGCCAAGCATTGAAGAAGTGACTGTCGAGCAAACCTCGGTCATGAAGTGCGCCGAGTTGATTAGCAGTATCGAATCGCCTTGCGGTATCGCGACGTTCAATGCGCCGCCTTTGAACGCACCGCTTATTCTGATTTTTGAATCCTCACTGATTTTTAATTTGGTCGATCTTTACTACGGCGGTGGCGGCGGCCTGGTCAACTCGCGTTTATCCGCCAGTCTTTCCGAAACCGAATTTGCCTATGTCGGTGCGCTGGCCGAAAGCCTGCCTGCAGATATTACCGCGGCGTGGAAAAACGTGATGGCAATCAATACCAGCGCCGGCGAAGTGCATGTCGACCCGCGTTTCCTCAAAGAGCAGAAATCGCTGGATACGTTGGTTGCAACCAAATTTGTGATATCCACCGATGACGCCAAGGGCCATTGCTGGTCGATTATTCCGTGGACGGCGATCGATGCCATCCGCGACAGTATTGGCGACGGTGGTCAGGGCGGCAAACATCAGCGCGATGAACAATGGAGTGCCGGTCTGCGCAAAGGCCTCGAAGAGGCCACTATCGGTATCAACGCCTTGCTCGCTGAAATGCCGATCAACCTGAAAAAACTTTCGACCCTTAAGAAAGGCGACATTATCGCCATTGAGTCGCCGGACAACATCGTTATGCATATCGACGGTATTCCGGTGTTGTCGGGCACATTCGGAACCCACAACGGCAATATGGCTGTACGGGTTGAAACCATCTTAAAGAAAGCTGCAAAGCGATAGCAGGAGCATCCCCATGAGCGATAACGACCAACAGGAACCGAAAGACGACGCCCCGGCGGCCGAAGCGGCGACACTAACGGAGTTGGAGCAGCAGTCTCCGGCACCGGGCAGCGCCGGTGAAAGGCTCGACCTGGATATGATTCTCGATGTGAATGTGAATCTCGCCATCGAACTCGGGCAGGCACATATGAGCATTCACGATCTGCTGGCTTTGAATCAGGGGTCGATTATCGAGCTCGACCGCATGGCCGGTGAAGCGCTGGATGTGCGGGTCAACGGCACACTGGTGGCACGCGGTGAAGTGGTGGTGGTGAAAGAGAAATTCGGCATCATGCTCACCGAGATCGTCAGCCCCGAAGAACGTATTCGCCGTTTGCACTAACACGGATCTTGAAACGCTATGTTACGTGCCGTCTTCTTCATCTTCAGCTTGCTCTTCGCCGGTTTTGTATTGGCCGGGGAAGCGCAGGAGACTGCGGGTAACGTAAGCCCGACACAGGCAGAATCCGCTGCGGAGACGCCGGTAACGGCAAATCCTGCCAAGAAAAATAGTATTTCGAAACTCACCCAACCCGTTGCGCACGAACCGCTCTCTGCCGGCAATGCAATGAATGTATTCAGCTCGCTGATGCTGGTGTTGGTTGTGCTTATCGCGGTTGTCTGGTTGATGAAGCGCTTTCAGGTCGCGCGCCCGGGTACATCGGGCGCGATTACGCTGATTTCACAAATGCCGGTCGGCGCACGCGAGAAAGTCGTGTTACTGCGCATAGGTGAAGAAAACATATTGGTCGGCAGTTCGCCTGCCGGTGTCAATCGTTTGCATAGCTGGCAGAGTGATGACGCACCGGTCGGTAGCGAAACGACCACCGCAGGCAAAAGCTTCGGCGCTGCACTGCAGACTGTGATCGCCAACCGCGGAGCGGCATCGTGAAGCGCTGGCTGCCACTGCTCATACTGGTGTTGCCTGCGGCAGCGGCGGCACAGCAAACCGGCCTGCCGGCCATGTCGGTAGTCGCCGGCGCCGACGGCACACAGGAATACACGGTTTCACTGCAAATACTCGCGGTAATGACCGCGCTGACGCTGCTGCCCGCGGCGCTGCTGGGTATGACCGCGTTTACCCGCATCATGATCGTACTGGCCATATTGCGGCAGGCGCTCGGTACCGGTCAGACGCCGTCGAATCAGGTGCTGCTTTCTGCCGGTCTGTTTCTGACGCTGTTTATTATGCAGCCGGTGTTTCAGACGTCCTACGATCAGGCGATCGGTCCGTATATGAACGGCGATATGAAATTTCAGGAAGCCGCCGAGACCGCATTCAAACCGTTTCGTGAATTTATGCTGTCGCAGACCCGTGAAGACGATATCGCGCTGTTTGTCGATATCGGCGGTATCGGCGCGGTCGAGAGCCCGGATGACCTGCCGATATCGGTATTGATGTCGTCGTTTCTGACCAGTGAACTGAAAACCGCCTTCCAGATTGGTTTTCTGCTGTTTATTCCGTTTGTGGTGATCGATCTTGTGGTTGCCAGCGTTTTGATGTCGATGGGCATGATGATGCTGTCGCCGATGATTATCTCTTTGCCTTTCAAGGTCATGTTGTTCGTGCTGATCGACGGCTGGGCTTTGATTATGGGCTCGCTCGCCGCGAGCTTTCTCGGCTGAGGTGCGACGACGATGACGCCTGATACAGTGATGGAGCTCGGTCGCGAAGCGCTGGCTGTCACCGTGATGCTGGCCGCACCGTTGTTGCTGTCTGCTTTATTGGCAGGCCTGCTGATCGGTATGTTTCAGGCGGCAACCCAGATTCAGGACATGACGCTGAGCTTTATTCCGAAGCTCGTCGTTCTGGTCGCCGCGCTTGGTCTGTCGGGTCCCTGGATGCTGCGGGTTATCGTCAACTACGCGCGCGGCATCTTCGCGATGGTGCCGGCCTTAGCCGGATGATCCGCAGCCATGACTTTCACCGATGCACAAATTAACGTCTGGCTGGCCTCCGCCTGGTTTCCGTTTATCCGCTTAACCAGCGCGATTATGGTTGCGCCGCTGTTCGGCTCGTCCTATATGCCGATGCAGGTGCGCCTGTTATTCGGTGTGCTGCTGACGGTCGTAATCGTGCCGGTATTACCCGCGGCGCCGGGCGTCAGCATGCTCAGCGCCGAGGGGATGTTGTTGTCGCTGAATGAAATCATGATCGGCCTGTGCATGGGGTTTCTGATTCAGATGGTGTTTGAGGCTGTTATATTCGCCGGCCAGACCATCGCCACGGGTATGGGCCTGGGCTTTGCCATGTTGGTCGATCCCCAGCGCGGCGTTTCTACACCGGTGCTTTCACAGTTCTTCTTATTGATATCACTGCTGCTGTTTATGGCGCTGGGCGGTCACCTGCGCCTGATCGAGGTTTTTGCCGGTAGCTTTGCCGCTTGGCCGGTCGGTGCCGGCACCGTCAACAACGATACCTACGCAATCATGATCGGCTGGATCAGCGATTTATTTCAGGGCTCTGTGCGCATCGCCTTGCCGGCGGTTGTTGCGCTGCTGGTCGTACAAATCGGCGTCGGCGTGATTTCACGGGCGGCACCGACACTAAACCTGTTTGCGGTCGGTTTTCCGATCGCCATGTTAGTCGGCTATATCGCCTTGCACGCATCGCTCAGCAATCTGCTGCCGATACTTGAGAGTTTATTGGACGACGCGATGGTGTCGATGCAATTACTACTGGAGAGCTGGCGTGACTGAGACAGAGTCCGGACAGGAAAAAACGGAACAGCCAACAGCGAAAAAGTTGTTGGATGCGAAGAAGAAAGGCCAGGTGCCCCGCTCGAAGGAGCTGTCATCGATGTTGGTGACGATTTCCGTGGCGCTGGCGCTGATCGTCTTCGGCGGTAGTGTCGGGAACGATTTGCTGACGCTGCTCAAGCACACCTTTTCGCCGCAGTATCTGAACGAAACACAAACCACGCAGCTGGCGGGCCAGTTCTATACGATTTTTATCCAGGGCTTACTGACTGTGGTACCGCTGATGGCGGTGGCCTTGCTGGCCAGTGTGGTGTCGTCGGTGGCGCTGGGCGGCTTTACCTTTGCCCTGAGTTTCAAGATCGAGCGTCTCGACCCGATTAAAGGCTTCGGCAAGCTGTTCTCGGCGAAAAGCCTGGTCGAGCTGCTGAAGTCGATTGCCAAGCTATTGTTTATCGGCGCCGCCGCGGTCGGGCTGTTCTATGTGATGGCCGAGCAGGTTGTGATGCTGGGTCTGCAATCGCCTTTGCAGGCGATTCACGACGCCGGCGGCTTGCTGGGTTGGTTCTTCCTGTTTGTCAGCCTGCCGCTGATCGCGATCGCTGCGCTCGATGTCCCCTGGCAGATCTTTAACCACAACAAAGAACTGCGCATGACTAAGCAGGAGCTTCGTGACGAGCATAAAGATACCGACGGCAAGCCGGAAGTGAAGAGCAAGATCCGCGAACTGCAGCAGGCGGCTGCGCAGGCGCGGATGATGGATGCCGTGCCGGAGGCCGACGTGGTTATTACCAACCCGACCCATTTTGCGGTCGCGCTGAAATATGACGAGGTGCGTTCCGGCGCGCCGATTCTGGTGGCCAAGGGCGCCGACCTGGTCGCCGCCCGCATCCGTGAGATGGCGGCGGCGAATGATGTGGTATTGGTCGAATCACCGCGGCTGGCACGGGCGATTTATGCCAGCACCAAATTAAATAATGAAATACCCACCGGTTTGTATTTGGCGGTGGCACAGATTCTGGCCTGGGTATATCAGCTCAGGCAGTGGCACGCGGTTGGCGGTGAATACCCGGATCAGCCGGAGCCTGAAGTTGAAGACAGATTTCTTGGAGACTTGTTGTAATGGCACAGACACCGGCAGGCCCGCAGGTACTGGATTTTTATTGGTTGCGCGATGCGATGCGCAACGGCGTCGGCGTACTCGCCCTGCTGATGGCGCTGCTCGGCATGCTGGTGATACCGATGCCGCCATTCGCGCTGGACATGTTTTTTACTTTCAATATCGCGCTTTCGCTTGTGATTATTCTCGCTGTTATATCAGTCGAGCGGCCAATTGATTTCTCGATTTTCCCCAGTATCCTGCTGCTGGCCACCTTGCTCCGGCTGGCGCTTAACGTCGCCTCCACACGGGTAGTATTGCTGGACGGTCATACCGGTCCGGGCGCAGCGGGTAAGGTGATCGAGTCTTTTGGCGCCTTTGTTATCGGCGGCAACTACGCGGTCGGTATCGTCGTATTCGCGATTCTGGTCATCATCAACTTTGTCGTGGTGACCAAGGGTGCCGGTCGTGTGTCGGAAGTCACCGCGCGATTCACGTTGGATGCGATGCCCGGTAAGCAGATGGCGATAGACGCCGATCTCAACGCCGGCATTCTGAGTCAGGAAGAAGCGCGCACGCGGCGCGAAGAAATCCGTACAGAAGCGGACTTCTACGGCTCGATGGACGGTGCCAGTAAGTTTGTTCGCGGCGACGCCATCGCCGGCATCATGATTCTGTTTATCAATATTATCGGCGGCTTCAGCATTGGTATGCTGCAGCACGGCCTGACCTTTGAGCAGGCCTCGGTCAACTACACCCTGCTGACCATCGGTGATGGTCTGGTCGCACAGATTCCTTCACTGTTGCTGTCGTCGGCGGTGGCGGTGATCGTCACCCGTATTTCGCGCTCGCAGCATATGGGCGATCAGATGCGCACCCAGATTTTTCAGAATCCGTCGGTTTTATTACTTGCGGGTGCGGTACTGGCACTGATGGGCGCGATTCCCGGTATGCCTAACTTTGCGTTTCTCGCGCTCGGTGGTCTCTGTGTATTCGGCGCATGGCAGTTACAAAAGCGCGTGGTGGCCGATGCCAATGCTGCGTTGCAGCCGGAGACCGGCGTTGCTGAGGGCGCGCCGGCCCCCGCAGCAGGCGGAGATGCCGGTGAGCTGCGCTGGGAAGATGTCACGCATACCGACGTCGCGGCGCTGGAAGTGGGCTACCGCTTGATCCCGTTGGTCGATCGCAGCCAGGGCGGCGAATTGATCGGTCGTATTACCGGGGTGCGTAAAAAGCTGTCCAAGGAATTGGGCTTTCTGGTGCAGTCGGTTCACATTCGCGACAATCTTGAATTGGCGCCGAATGCCTACCGGATTCAATTGCTCGGTGATGTTGTCGCCGAGGGCGAAGTGCAGCCGGGTCAGGAGTTGGCCATTAACCCCGGTAATGCACAGGGCAAGTTGCAGGGCACCGAGACCAAAGATCCCGCCTTCGGTATGGACGCGGTTTGGATTGACCCGGCGCAGCGCGATGCGGCCCAGACTCAGGGTTACACCGTGGTCGATGCGGGCACGGTTATCGCCACACACCTGTCGCAGGTGGTGAAGTCACACGCTCACGAGTTACTCGGTCACGAGGAAGTTCAGCATTTGCTGGATCGTCTTGCGAAGACCGATCCGAAGCTGGTCGATAGTCTGGTGCCCAAGCAGTTGCCGCTGAGTGTCGTGGTGCGGGTACTGCAAAATCTATTACGGGAAAACGTATCGCTGCGCAGCCTGCGTCTGATTGCCGAGTCGCTGGCTGAGCAGGCGCCGCGCACCAAAGATCCGGAGGAGTTGCTGCAGGGACTGCGCGAATCGCTGGGCCGGACCATTATGCAGGAGATCAACGGATTGGAGCGGGAATTGCCCGTTGTAACGCTGGAACCAAAGTTGGAACAGATCTTGCTGGATGTAGTGAAAGGACAGAGCGGCGCAGTCGGCCTGGAGCCCAGTTTGGCGGAAAGAATACAGACAGATCTACGTGAATTTACCAGGATGCAGGAGCTCGCAGGGCAGCCAGCAGTGCTGCTCGTCGCGCCCTCTGTCAGGACCTGGTTGTCCCGTTTTATCCGTCGCAGCCTGCCCTCGCTGTCGGTGCTCTCGTACAACGAAATCCCCGATAGCAAGGATGTGCGCTTGATATCAACTATCGGCCATCAGGATATAGCAGGGCAGTTGTCTGACCGCTGATAAAGGACGCTAAGACTATGAATATTAAGAAGATTATTGCTAAAAATAGCTCGCAGGCACTGGCCAGAATCAGCGCTGAGCTGGGCCCCGATGCGGCGATTATCTCCAGCCAGCGGGTCGCCGCCGGCATCGAATATACGGTCTCGGTCAGCGACGACAGCGGTGTAGAGCCCGGTTCGGCGCTCAACGGTAAAACCGGCTTCAGCGCGGCCGCGCCGGCTGCGGCTGCGGCGAACCGCAATCGCGGGCAGGCGGGCCAGAATTCTGGCACTGCGCCGCAGATGGTATGGTCGCAGGACGCCGATATTTTGGCGCTGCAGCAGGAATTGGGCTCGATGCGCTCGATGCTTGAAGGCCAGCTCAAGGCCCAGGCATGGAAAGATTTACGCCGCGAAAACCGCAGTTCTAACTATGCGCTGTCCTTGCTGCACGCCATCGATTTCGAACCTGCTATTGCCGAAAGGTTTGCCCGGACCATTGCCCCGGATGACGATCGCGACCTGCAGCGCCAGATTTTACGGATGGCGATTAAGTCGGAAATTAAAACGGCAGCGCCGCCGGCCAGCGGGGTTGTGATACTCGTGGGCCCGCCCGGAGCCGGTAAAACGACTGCGATCGCCAAACTGGCTGCGCAATATGTACAGAAAGGCTGCCGCGACGACATCGCGCTGGTCACCACAGACAATGCGCGCATCGCGGCACAGGATCAGCTGCGTGCCTACGGGCGGATACTGCAGGTGCCGGTGCATAGCGCCGCGAACATGGAAGAAGCCATTACCACGCTGAAGGTGATTGAGCGCAAGGATCTGGTGATTGTCGACACCGGCGGCTTGTCCTGCCACGACGAAGCCGGTTTTATGGAAATTCAGCAGCTGTGCGAGGCTTTGCCGTCAGCGCAGCTGATGCTGACCCTGCCGGCCGAGAAGGCGCAGTCGACATTGCGTGATATCGTATCGGGCTGGTCTCGTTTACCGCTGAATGGCATCGTGCTGACGCGACTCGATGAGGTCGTGGCGATAGGCTGTGTGCTATCGATTTTACAGAAATATGCGCTGCCCCTGACCTGGTGCAGCACCGGCCCGAATGTGCCGCAGGATCTTGAAGTTGCAGATGCCGGAAAAATAGCGCGGCGCGCGATTAAACGGGCAGAAGAGCTGGTCGGACCGGAAGTGGATGCGGTACCCCTATCCCGGCCACCAATGAATACCGGTAAGCTGATCAGTACCGTTGTCTGACCGGCGCTGACGCCGTAATAACATTGTATAGTTAATCGATTGATTCATCGGATACTCATAAGGATTCAGGCATGCGGCCGGTAAAAGTAATAGCGATAGCCAGCGGCAAAGGCGGGGTTGGCAAAACCAACGTGACCGTCAATCTTGCGTGGCAGCTGGCAAAGCGCGGTCGTCGGGTATTGGTACTGGATGCGGATCTCGGTCTGGCGAATATCGATATTCTGTTAGGACTGCGGCCGAAATGGACGCTGGCGGATGTGCTGGCCGAGCGTTGCAGTATTCAGGATATTTTACTCGAAGGCCCGGCCGGCATTTCGGTGATTCCGGCAGCTTCCGGTATCAAACATATGGCGGAACTCGGCGCCGAAGAAAATGCCGGCATCGTCCGGGCGCTGTCGGAATTAAACGGCGATTTTGACGTGATGCTGGTCGATATGGCGGCCGGTATTGCGGACAGTGTGATATCGCTGGCTAAAGCCTGTCAGCACGTCATGGTTGTCGCCTCCGACGAGCCCACCTCAATCGCCGACGCCTATGCGTTGATTAAGGTGCTGCACAAAGACGCCGGTCTTACCCGGTTTAAGTTCCTCAGCAATATGGTTGAGAACGACATCAATTCGCGGGTCGGTTTCAATCGTATCAGCGAAGTCAGTCAGCGCTTCCTCGATGTGAAGCTGGAATTTGTCGGCGCGATTCCGAAGGATATATTTCTGGGGCAGGCTGTCGCCAAACGCGCGGTGGTCAGTGAATGTTTTCCCTCGTCAAAATCCTCCAAGGCCTTTAAGAAACTCGCAGAAGAAGTTGAGCGCTGGCCTTTGCCGAGCGGCCCCAGCGGCCAGATAGAGTTTTTCGTTGAGCGTATGTTTGATGACGGAGCGATGGCCGCGTCATGAAAGCGCACGCCGCCTATCTCGATATTCAGCAGGGTGATCGCGAAGATCTGGTCACCAAGCATGCGTCTCTGGTCAAGCGGCTCGCCTATCATTTGCTGGCGCGCTTGCCGGCCAGTGTCGATGTCGATGACCTGATTCAGGACGGCATGATCGGCTTATTGGAGGCCGCCCGGCAATACCAACCGGACAAGGGCGCGAGCTTTGAAACTTACGCCACCACCCGGATTCGTGGCGCGATGATTGATCAGATGCGCCGCGCCGGTTGGGCGCCGCGTTCCGTGTCGAAGCAGCTGCGCGATATTAGCGAAGCGATGCATGTCATCGAGAATCGGGAAGGGCGGGCCGCGACCGCTCAGGAAATTGCGAATCAGCTGAATATTTCTCTGGACACCTATCACGAGCAATTGCGGGATACGAGCAGTATCCGCTTGTTTAGTCTCGAACAGGTGTCAGAGGACGAGCGCGACAGGCTCAATGAGGAAGGTGATGCGGCGACGGCGCCGCTGAATGCACTGCTGGAAAGCGATTTTAAAACCGAGTTGGCCACACAGATTGCGAACTTGCCGGAACGGGAGCAATTGGTGATGGCCTTGTATTACGACACCGGTCTGAACCTGAAAGAGATCGGCGAGGTATTGTCGGTGAGCGAATCGCGTGTCTCGCAAATACATAGCCAGGCGATGGTACGACTTCGTAGCCGGATGGGAGAATGGACGCAATGAACGCCAGAACAAAAATTTACGGCGTGTTGGCAGCGGCGGGGGCTAAATAATGGATTTAACTTCCATCATCGGCGTGACCCTCGGATTTGCCGCCCTGATTGTCGGCAGTATTCTCAAGGGAGCGGGTTTAAAAGGCCTGCTCGGCGGTGCCGCATTTACAATCGTAATGGTCGGCACCCTGGCCTCCATTCTGGTGCAAACACAGGGTCCGGTACTCAAACGTGCCGGCACATTATTCAAGTGGTTGTTTAAGCCGCCGCCTATCGATGCCGGCGAACTGATCGGTAAAATTGTTGCCTGGAGCCGGATTGCGCGTAAGGACGGTTTACTGGGACTTGAATCCGCGGTTGAAGAAGAGAGCGATCCGTTCGTCAAAAAAGGTCTGCAGATGGTCGTAGACGGTGGTGAGCCTGAGGGTATTCGCCAGGCCTTGGAAATTGAACTCGATACCGGTGAGTCATTCGACAATTCTGCCGCCAAAGTTTATGAGGGCGCGGGTATTTACGCGCCGACACTCGGTATCGTGGGCGCGGTACTCGGGTTGATCACGTATTGGGCATCGGGTTGCACTGCCAACCAGGGAGTAATCTGCGCACGGTAGGTTAATTCCAAGGTTACTTCTGCACTCTCGACAGGCTGTC
>JBFJYC010000063.1:0-13355 GCA_041622815.1 Spongiibacteraceae bacterium
CCCCCCCCCCCCCCGCCCGCTGCCTCGGACCGGTGCCCACGAATGGCCTAGGTTATTTTGGATATTGCCTCGGATTAGGCACAGTGGAGAAGGCTGCCGTCGAGCGGCATATTCAAAATTTTCGGTTGCACGATAGAGGTGCAGCAGTCAGAGGCTTGTTGCAGAACAGTCAGAACGCGCTGAAGAACGTAATTTTTATAGTCGGGCTTCACGAGGACTGTCTGAGCGCTTGCCAGCGAGTTCCGCAGTGCCGGCTGCAAAAATCACGTTCTTGCGTTCGTTCTGCAACAAGCCGCTGGCTGCTGCGCAGGAAACCAAGCGGCGTTGTGATAGCTAAACCGCGCCGTTCTTCTTCAGAATTTCTGCGTACTCGCCTGAATTGCGGTGCTCGGAAACAAAGCTCAGTACCGTGCGCCCTTCAGGTCCCTTGGAATTAATATCGCGACCCTGCTCCAGAAACATACCCACAAAAATCTCAAAGTCGTCGGCGCGCATCGAGCGGTAAGATTTCATCAGCATGTGGTAGTCGGCTTCGACATCCTCGGCGGGAATCACATCCAGAAATTCGCGGATGCGGACCTCGGTCCAGACTTCGTCGATGACCTTCTCTTTGTCTTTCTTTAATGCCATTAGCTTGAGTACCTAAAGTTTCTGCTGCAATATTTTGTTGACCATGCCCGGGTTTGCCTGCCCCTGACTGATCTTCATGATCTGACCGACAAAGTAGCCGAGCATCTTTTTGCGCTTCTTGTCGTCCGCTTCACGGAACTGTGCCACCTGTTCGGCGTTTTCGGCGAGTACCTGATCGACCCAGGCTTCGATCTCGCCGCTGTCCGAGGACTGCTTGAGGCCGCGGGCGTCGATGATTACATCGGCGCTTTCGCCTTCGCCATTCCACAGCGCCTCGAAAATCTGCTTGGCGATTTTGCCGGATACCGTGTTGTCGTTGATGCGCGCGATCAGTTGCGCCAGTTGATCAGCGGTTACCGGCGATGCGGTGATTTCAAGGTCATCGCGATTGAGTGCGGCGGCGAGTTCGCCGTTGATCCAGTTGGCTGCGGCCTTGGCATCGCCACAGCCCTTGGCGAGGGTCTCAAAATAGTCGGCGAGGGCGCGTTGTTCGGTGATCAGTGCCGCATCGTAGTCCGATAGCTGATATTCGTTTTGCAGGCGCAGGCGGCGCGCATCCGGCAGTTCCGGCATTTGTGCACGCATACGCTCGATATCATCGTCGCTGATGTCCAGCGGCAACAGATCGGGGCAGGGGAAGTAGCGGTAGTCGTTGGCTTCTTCTTTGCTGCGCATCGGCCGCGTTTCGTTGCGATCGGAATCGTAGAGCCGGGTTTCCTGTTTGATACTGCCGCCGTCTTCCAGAATATCGATTTGCCGGGCAACTTCGACGTTGATTGCGCGCTCGATAAAGCGGAACGAATTGATATTTTTAAGCTCGGCGCGGGTGCCGAGTTCAGCGCCGGGGCGGCGAACTGAAACGTTGGCGTCGCAGCGCAGCGAGCCCTGTGACAGATCGCCGTCGGATATGCCCAGATAGGTCACGATTGCATGAATCTTGCGCATATAAGCTACCGCCTGTTCGGCGCTACGCATATCCGGCTCGGAGACAATTTCCAATAGCGGTGTGCCGGCGCGGTTGAGGTCGATACCACTCATGCCATGAAAGTCTTCGTGCAGCGATTTGCCGGCATCTTCTTCAAGGTGTGCGTGGTGAATGCGTACCCGCAGCTCACCGTCTTCGGTGGGTATGTCGATAAACCCCGGACCGATAATCGGCGCCGCCATCTGGCTGGTCTGGTAGCCCTTGGGCAGGTCCGGATAGAAGTAGTTTTTACGCTCGAAAACCGCATGTTTTTCGATATCGGCGTTGATTGCGAGGCCGAACATAATGGCGTAGTTCACCGCCTGCGCATTCAGCACCGGCAGCGTACCCGGCAATGCCAGATCGATGGCGCAGGCCTGTGTGTTCGGGGGTGCGCCGAAGGCGGTGCCGGCACCGGAGAATATTTTCGAGGCGGTCGAAAGCTGCACGTGCACTTCCAGGCCGATGACGGTTTCCCAGCTCATGACGCATCTTCCGGTTGTGCAGTGTGCCAGTCGGTCGCGAGCTGCAACTGGTGGCCGGCGCGGAACAGTGTGCTTTCATCAAAGGCTTTGCCGATGAATTGCATGCCGACCGGCAGGCCGCCGGCGGGCGCTACCGGCAAGGCGAGTGCCGGCAGTCCGGCCAGATTGGCGGCGATGGTG
Source organism: Spongiibacteraceae bacterium (assembly GCA_041622815.1). Classification (GTDB taxonomy): domain Bacteria; phylum Pseudomonadota; class Gammaproteobacteria; order Pseudomonadales; family Spongiibacteraceae; genus JBFJYC01. Next base: position 2,260 of record JBFJYC010000063.1, read on the forward strand.
AAGACATCCTGCAGATACATCTCCACCGGGTCGCTGACTTTGTCGCCGATCGGGAAGGCGGTTGAAGGTGTCACCGGGGCGGCGATGATATCAACACGCTGAAACGCCGCTTCGAAGTCCTCGCAGATCAGCCGGCGGATGCGCTGCGCCTTGTTGTAGTAAGCATCGAAAAAGCCCGCCGACAGCGCATAGGTGCCGATCAATATGCGGCGCTTGACCTCGTCACCGAAGCCTTCAGCGCGGGTGCGCGTGTACAGGTCTTCGAGGTCCTGCGGGTTTTCGCAGCGGTAGCCGTAGCGGACGCCATCAAACCGCGACAGGTTGGTAGACGCTTCTGCCGGCGCGATGACGTAGTAGCAGGGTACCGCGAGTGCTGTATTGGGCAGGGAAATTTCAACCAGCGTCGCGCCCTGCTTTTCTAATTCAGAAAGTGCTGCGTGCACGACATCGGCAATTTCCGGCGCGAGTTTGTCGCTGAAATATTCCGACGGCAGGCCGATCCGGAGACCTCTGACCGGCTGTTCCAGCGCGGCGCTGAAATCCGGTACCGCGATAGCGACACTGGTGCTGTCCATCGGATCAAAGCCGGCCATATGTTGCAGCATCAGTGCGGTGTCGGCGACGGTTCTGCCCATGCTGCCGGCCTGATCGAGGCTGCTGGCGAAGGCGATCATGCCGTAGCGGGAGACCCGGCCGTAGGTGGGCTTTATACCGGAAATTCCGCAAAAGGCGGCGGGCTGGCGGATCGAACCGCCGGTATCACTGGCGGTGGCCAGCGGTGTCAGTCCGGCCGCCACTGCCGCGGACGAGCCGCCGGATGAACCGCCGGGCACGCGTGACAGATCCCAGGGATTGCGGGTTGGTCCGTACCAGCTGGTTTCAGACGATGCGCCCATGGCGAATTCGTCCATATTGGTTTTGCCGATCATCACCGCGCCGGCGGCCTGTAATTTGCCGACGATGGTCGCATCGTAGGGGGCGATGAAATTATCAAGCATCTTCGACGCGCAGCTGGTCTTAACTCCAGCGGTGCAGAGATTGTCTTTGTGGGCGATAGGCAGTCCGCACAGAGGCCCGGCTTCACCGGCGCTGCGCGCCGCATCCGCCGCTTTCGCCGCGGTCATTGCCTGTTCGCCGCAGACGCTGATAAAGCTGTTCAGGGCCGAGTCCAGCCGCTCGATACGTTTCAGGAAATGGCCGGTCAGTTCGACGCTGCTGCATTCGCCGCTGTCCAGCGCCGTCATTAGCTCTGTGGCGGAGCGGCGATGGAAATCGATGCTCATCAGTCGATCACCTTCGGCACGAGGTATAGACCCGCTTCGGTCAGGGGTGCCTGCGACTGAAACAGTTCGCGCTGATCGGTTTCGGTGACGGTATCGGGCCGCAGGCGCTGATGCGCATCGTGTGGATTGGCCATCGGGGCCACGGCACGGGTATCCACCGACTGCATGGTGTCGACCATAGCCAGGATATTATCGATGCCGGCGGTGACTTCGCCGATACTGTCGGGGTCGATTTTAATACGCGCCAGATGCGCGAGCTGCTTGATATCGTCCTGAGTAATCATGCGATCCGGAGTGTGGCGTCTGGTTGGTGGAGGCAATTCGGACGCGATGGCTTGGCACCGGTTCCGCGAGGGCGCGTAAATTACCATATCCGCCTATATTCTGTGAAACATTAATGCGGCACATCTTGCCCTGTAACCCGCGCGTTGATAGAGTTGCACCCCTTTTTAGAAGGGGTCCGGCAGCCCGCCAATCGTCGGCAGACCCCTTGATTTATAGCCTTGGCTGCAACCCCCAACATTTAGGGTCAATACATTTCCATGCTGAAATTCGTACGCGGTCTGTTTTCCAATGATCTCTCTATCGATTTGGGTACAGCAAACACCCTGATCTATGTCCGTGGCGAGGGTATCGTCCTCGATGAGCCCTCTGTTGTCGCCATCCGGGTTCACAACGGTCAGAAAACGATTGAAGCGGTCGGCACTGAAGCCAAGCGCATGCTCGGCCGCACGCCGGGTAACATCACTGCGATCCGGCCGTTGAAAGATGGTGTTATTGCCGACTTTCAGGTGACCGAGAAGATGTTGCAGCATTTTATCGCCAAGGTTCATCAGAATAGCTTTATCCGGCCCAGCCCTAGGGTGCTGGTCTGCGTACCTTGTAAATCGACTCAGGTGGAGCGCCGCGCGATCCGCGAATCGGCGATGAGCGCCGGTGCCCGCGAAGTACGGCTGATCGAAGAGCCGATGGCTGCGGCGATCGGCGCCGGATTGAATGTCGAAGAAGCTCGCGGCTCGATGGTGGTGGATATCGGCGGCGGCACCACTGAAATAGCGATTGTTTCTCTCAACGGCGTAGTCTACTCGGACTCCGTGCGGGTTGGCGGTGACAAATTTGACGAGGCAATTGTCAGCCATGTGCGCCGCACCTTCGGCTCACTGATCGGCGACGCAACCGCCGAACGCATCAAACAGGAAATCGGCAGCGCCTATCCCGGTGGCGAAGTCCGTGAGATCGATGTCCGTGGTCGCAACCTTGCAGAAGGTATTCCGCGTCGCTTCACGCTCAACAGCGACGAAGTGCTGGAAGCGCTGACCGATCCGCTGCAAATTATTGTGCAGGCAGTGAAGCGCGCACTGGAGCAGTCGCCACCGGAGCTCGCGGCGGATATTGCCGAAACCGGTATCGTGCTGACCGGCGGCGGCGCTTTGTTGCGTGGTCTCGACCAGTTGCTCGCCGACGAAAGCGCGCTGCCCGTTATCATCGCCGAAGATCCGCTCACCTGCGTGGCCCGCGGTGGTGGTAAGGCGATGGAGCTGATGGAGCGGCATCGTTTGGATATGCTGTCTGCGGAATAGCAAGGGCAGCGCAGAAAAACCGCTATTTCTGCAGCATTGGCGCCGTCCGGCGGCGATTTAATTCCGCAACACTTTCTATCGACTAGCGCTCTGTTCTGGCACAATTGGCGGATTCGCGTTGTTTTCCTTATTACGCGTGGCGCCGGAGCTAGTTATCAGAAGGATTTTCACCAACGACTCGACCAGCAGCCTGCGGCTTTTAGTGCTCGCGTCGATTGCTCTCGGGCTGTTATTCCTGGATCAAAAACTGCCTTGGGTGGATGCCGCGCGCGCGCAACTATCCGGTCTTTCTGCGCCTTTTTATTGGGTGACTTCACTGCCGCAGCGGGTCGGTGAAGCGGTCGGCGGCAGTTTTACCGAGCGCCGTGTGCTCCATGATGAAAATGCCGAGCTCAAAGCTAAAATATTGATTTTAAATGCAAAGTTGCAGCGTTCTGCGACTGTGCGTGCGGAAAATGTACATTTGCGTGAGTTGCTTAACTCTTCGGCGTTGGTGAAGCAGAGCTTCCGTGTTGCCGAGGTCGTCGGTGTTGCGCCGGATCCCAACCGTCACCAGATTGTGATCAATATGGGGTGGAATGACGGCGCCTATGTGGGCCAGCCGATTATCGATGAGATGGGCTTGGTCGGGCAGGTGGTTGAAGTCGGGCCGCTGACCAGTTGGGTACTGATGCTGACCGATACCTCCCATGCGTTGTCGGTACAGGTCAACCGCAACGGTACCCGCGCCATCGCCGAGGGCGGCGGGCGTATCGATCAGCTCGAGCTGTCGCATGTTGCCGCGACGGTGGATATTCGCGTCGGTGATCTGCTGGTGAGCTCCGGTCTCGAGGGGCGCTTTCCACCCGGTTACCCGGTCGCACACGTAACCGAGGTCACGGTCGATCCGGGGAAGCCCTTCGCGACTGTATTGGCGCGACCGTTGGCGCAACTGGACCGCAGCCGGCATGTGCTGTTGGTATTTACCGATACCGAGGCGGCGACCGCGCTGCGATGAATAGCGTCCAAACGTTCTGGCTTATCGTTATCAGCCTGATGGTTGCGCTGGCACTCAGCGTTTGGCCGTTGCCACTGGAACTGCGCTGGTGGCGCCCCGACTGGGTGCTGTTGCTGGTGGTGTTCTGGGTACTGGCAACGCCGCAACATTTCGGACTCGTATCGGCATGGCTCTGTGGTTTGTCCCTCGATATCGTGCGGGGCACGACGCTGGGTGAAAACGCGTTTGCGCTGGTTATTGTCGCGCATGCGATTGCCCTGAATTATCAGAAAATGCGGATGGATAGCGGATTGCAGCAATCGGCGGTGATATTCGTGCTGGTCTGCTTTCACCAGTTTGTGAGTATGTGGGCGCTCGGGCTGCAGGGTGTGGCCTACGAGTTTACCCTGCATTTTCTGTTGACGGCGCTGACTACCGCGCTGGTCTGGCCGTTTCTGCGTGGCTTCCTGTCGGTGGCGCACACGCGACTGCATGCGTTTTGAAACTGCCACGTAGCGAACAGCTTGTTCTGGCCTCGGCATCGCCGCGTCGCAGTGATTTATTGCATCAGATTGCTGTGCCGCATCGCGTATTGCCGCAGGATGTTGATGAGTCGGTGCTCGAAGGTGAGTCGGCGCGTGACTATGTGCGCCGCATTGCCGCACTGAAAGCTAACGCCGCATTGGCGCAATTGCGTGCGGAAGGTGTCGATGCGACGGTACTCGCCGCCGATACGATCGGTGTTGACGATGAAGGGATTTTACTCAAGCCGGCGGATGCCGGCGCGGCTGCGCTGATGTTGCGGCGCCTGAGTGGCGGCACACATAAAGTGTTGACCGCGATTGTTGTTGCGAACCGCAACCGCAGCGACCGTGCTTTATCGGATACGGATGTGCGCTTTGCTGTGCTGAGCGAAGCGCGGATTGCAGCCTATATTGACAGTGGCGAGTGGCAGGGCAAGGCAGGGGCCTATGGTATTCAGGGCCGCGCCGGTGCTTTTGTTGTCAGCCTCAACGGCAGTTACTCCGGTGTTGTCGGCCTGCCTTTGCATGAAACTTCAGTGTTGCTGGAACGCGCCGGCGTGACCGCGTTACCCACCGTAGCCGGGATCGTCGCCTGATGCTGCGCAAAACCTATGACATGTTGTACGGCGTTGCCCGCGTGATTGTTATTGCGGTGTTGGTATTGCTTGCCCTCTATGTCAGCCTCGGTCGCAATTACGTCGGCTATGTCAGTGTCTATCGTGAGCAGGCGCTGACCCGTTTTAACGAGGCAACCGGGCTCGAGATGCAGGCCGGTCAGGTGATAGGACGCTGGTCCGGTCTGTCGCCGGTTATTGAAATAATGGATTTTAAGATGGCCGGAGCGGCGGGCACCGCACCCGCTGTGCTGGCGCGGAAGATCGAAGTCGAGCTCGACGTCATTTCCAGCGTGTTGAACCGGCGACCGGAAATACGACACGCCGATATCGACGGTCTGGAGCTGTTGCTCGAACAATCTGAATCTCAGCGCTGGGGGCTGGCGGGTTTTGCTGCCGGAGAAGGCGGCTTGCCGCCGTGGATTGTCGATTCGCTGTTGGCAGTGCGTTTCGCTGATGTGCGCGATGCCCGCGCCGAATTATTATTCCGCGGTGGCGGGCGCACTGAAATGTCGCTGCCGACGGCGCAGTTTTCCGGCGACGGCTACTTCCGCCGCATCGTTGTGCAGTTGGCACTGGAAGATTCGGGACCGGTCCATTTGATCGCCGAATCTGAAGATGACCCCCGCGATTTCGATAATTTTCAGGCCAGTACTTTTCTGCAACTGGATCAGGCGCGGTTCGGCGCATTGGCGAATGTGTTACCGCCACACTATGCGGAGCTGTTAAAAACGCAGGCGAGCGGTCAGCTTTGGATACGGCGCGATGAAAACCGACGGGTAACCGTCAGCGGTAATTTAGCTTCTCCGGAATTTGCCGCCGGTACCTTCTGGCAGCGCCCCGACCAGCTGATTCACGACACCAAAAGCACATTCAGCGCAACCTACGACGATAAAGGCTGGTCCGTCTGGTTTGCGGAAGCCGGGCTCAGTTGGGGTGAGGAGCGTTTGCAGCTCAATGATTTTCAGGTTCGTGGCAAAGCCGGCGACACGACACTGCGGGCGCATATTCCGAAGGTCAAAGTTGATCAGCTGCTGGGCATTCTGCGCGACGGGCCGATCCCCGAGTCGCTGGATACAGTGCTGGAACAGCTGTCGCCACAGGGGCGGTTGCGCAATGTTGTGATCGGGATGGAAATTGGCAGCGCAGATTTTAGCAGCCTGCTGGCGACGGCCGAGTTGGTCGATATTTCGCTTAATGCCTGGCGCGGTGCGCCGGGGGCGCGTGGCATCAATGGTTGGGTGGAGGCGGGTGTGCATAAAGGGCGGCTGCTGTTAAGTACGCCGGCGCTGGCCTTAGATTTCCCCTATTTGTACGACACCCCGTTGACGCTGGAGAACACGCGCGCGGAACTCATTTGGGAGCTCACCGAAGACAGCGTCATTGTTGAAAGCGGTGTGATTGAAGCCCGTGACGACGGCAGTACAATTGCCGCGATGCTCGGGTTGGACTTGCCGGTAAAGCCGGGTGTCGATATACCCCGAATGACGTTGTCAGTCGGCCTGTCAGATGCCGATATCAGCGCCCGCAATAAATATATTCCCAAAACCTTATCCGCCGGGTTGCGCGACTGGCTGAGCGACAGTATCGGCAGTGGCCGGATCGATCATGCCGGCTTTATCTATCATGGTGCCAGCGGCGCAGGTCAGGCTGCCGAGCGAACCGTGCAGTTGTTTACTGATGTGCGTAATGCGGCACTGAAGTTTCACAAGGACTGGCCGGTGGCGACGAATGTCAACGCCACGGTGCTGCTTGATGACGCTGATGTGCGCACGATTGGCGCTACTGCGAAAATGCTTAAAGGTATCGACGTCCGCAAGCTTGATGTTAGCGTGCGCCCGCATCGCGGGGTGTCACGTTTGTTTGTCGACGCCACGGCGTCCGGTGACTTGCCGGCGGTGCTGAATGTGTATCGCAGAAGTCCGTTGCGGGATCTGACCGGCGGGGTATTTTCGGACTGGCAAGGTAGCGGTGGTGTGTCTTTAGATCTGGATCTGAAAATTCCGCTTGCCGGCGATGGCGCCGCCGCCGAGTTCGATGTCCGTGCTGCGCTTGCCGGAAACCGCGTCGATATCGGTGGCCTGAATCTGACCCTAAATAATGTGAAAGGCAAGCTGCGCTATAGCGGTGACACGGTGGCCAGCGAGTCGCTGAGCGGTGATCTGTTCGGCCGGCCGGTTGATATCGCCATTACCCAAAAGCCCGGTGGTCCGGTGGTGACAACAGCGTCGGCTAATGTCGCCGCCCGTTCAATCGAGCAATGGTTGTCACAACCTGTTTTCAGTCTGCTCAGCGGTGAAGCAGCAATGAATGTTGTTATCACGACCGGCGCCGAGCGTGCGGAAGTGCTGCTGCAATCCGACCTGCAGGGCATCGCCTTTGATGTGCCGGCTCCTTTTACAAAACTGAAAGAGGAAAAAAGACGCCTGCGTATTTCTATGCCACTGCGGGGTGCCCAGCGAACAATGCGTACGGAAGTACAAGGGCTGGGAAATATTGCGCTGCAGTATCACGAGGGTGAGATCGATGGCATTGCGGTTACGCTCGGCCATTCCGATCAGCTCGCCGTGGGTTATCCGCATGCAGTGACCATATCCGGCGCCATCAATGGCACAGAGCTTATGCCCTGGAAGGACGTGCTGGACCGGTTTACCGCGGCCAGCGACGCGCATGCCAAAAGCAGCGTTGCGAAAGAGGGTGAGCCCTGGCAGGTCCGGGTCGAGAATTTCGGTATCGGCGCGCTCGATGTTTCCGGTTTGCTGGTTGAGGAACTGGTGGTAAGTGCGCTCAGCGGCACCGCCGCGGATGAGCGCTGGGAAGTGGATATTGCCGGTCCTTCGGTGATTGGTCGCTTGCTGTTACCGCTGTCCGAGGATCAGCCACTGGATATTAAATTACAGCGCCTGCTATTACCGGCGGAACTGCTCGCCGCTGACGAAACCGCCCCAAAGCCCGCCGCGACAGAACGATTCGACCCGGCGTCATTGCCATTGGTCGATTTCTACGCCGGCGGCATCATGCTAGGCGACGATGAGCTCGGCTCGCTGGGATTTCAGCTGCGACCTGCCGAGGGTGCGGCGATGCTCAGAAATATACGGGGCAATATTCGCGGCGTGCTGGTCAGCGGGGCCGATTTGATTTGGACCGGCGCCATTAGCGGTCGCGATGAGAGTACCGAATTTAGCGGCAACCTGACGGTGCCTAATCTCGGCGATACACTCGAAGCATTCCATTACGAGCGCGTTGTTGAGGCAAAGAATACCCGCGCCAATGTCAGTCTTAAATGGCCGGGCGGCCCGGATCAGTTTGACATGATTGCCAGTGACGGCTTCTTCGGCATCGCTACCGGGAAGGGGCGTCTGCCGTCATCGCCGGAAACCGCCACCGGCGCGCTGCGTATTGTTGGTATTTTTAACCTCACCAATCTGATCCGGCGCATGCAGTTTGATTTCAGCGATCTGTTCGAAAAGGGTATCGCCTTCGACAGTATGAAAGGCCGTATTACGCTTGAAGACGGTATTATGAGCCTGCCGGGCGGATTTGAAATGAAGGGCCCGTCGTCAGGTTTTGTGCTGACCGGTGATGTTAATTTTAATAACGATCAAACGGATATGCAGTTGGTTGCGACGCTACCGGTGGCCAGTAATTTGCCCTGGGTTGCGGCGCTGGTGGGCGGTTTGCCCGCAGCAGCTGGTGTCTATGTGGCAAGCAAATTGTTTGAAAAACAGGTCGATCGCTTCTCAAGTGCTGTCTATGACATCAGCGGTCCCTGGCAGGATCCGCAGCTAAAGTTCAAGCGCGTGTTTGATGACACCCCGCCGGCCGGTTCCGAGTAATGCCGGTTGACCGTTTAAAAGTTGCAGCGCTGCAGATGGTTTCCGGCGACGACGTCGGCGCCAATTTGCGCAGCGCTGAAAATCTGCTTCGCCGGGCGGCGGACAGCGGTGCGCAATTAGCAGTGCTTCCGGAGTGTTTTTCGCTGATGGCCGGTGCCGAAAAGCTGCGCTCAGCGGCAGTGCGGGAGGCAAACACTGCGGTAATTCAGTCGGCGTTGGCGCAATGGGCATCGCAACTGAAGATTGCGATTGTCGGCGGCACGGTGGGGATTGACGACGGCAATGGCAAAGCCCGCGCTGCGGTACATCTATTTTCCGCAGACGGGGAGCGTCTGGCGCGTTACGACAAAATGCATCTGTTCGACGCCGATGTCGGTGATGCGCAGGGCAGCTATCGTGAAAGCGATAACTATGCTGCCGGCAATAGTGTGATTATCGCCGATGTGTCGGGGGTGAGTGTCGGTCTCGCAGTGTGTTATGACCTGCGATTTCCGGAAATGCTCCGCGTGATGCAGGAGCGTGGTGTCGATATGATTGCGGTGCCGGCCGCCTTTACACGGCGTACCGGCCTAGCGCACTGGTTGCCGCTGCTGCGGGCCCGGGCTATTGAGAACCAATGTGTCGTTATCGGCGCTAATCAGGGCGGCGCGCATGGCAGCAAACGGCTGACCTCGGGCGGCTCGGTGATTGTCGACGGTTGGGGCGAAGTGCTGGGCGAAGCGGGCTTTGGCGAGTGCTGTGTGATTGCCGATGTCGATCTGGTGCAGCAGCGTCGCTGGCGCGCGGCGATGCCGGTTGCCAATCACCGGCGTATTAAAACGCTGTTACCCGGTGATGAGTCTCAAGCCTGATGTTCCGTTTCATCGCGCAGATAGCGTAGCAGTTTGCGGCTTGCCGCCGGCGGACGTGCATCTTTCTGCTCGCGACGGGCCTGCAGTACCAGCTGTCTGATCCGCTGCCGGTCGGCACCGGGAAACTCCGCTGTCAGTGCATCATTGACATCGATTGCGCCTGAAATCAGCTCGTCACGGACCTGTTCCAGACGATGAAAGGCGTCGTTGTCCTGTTGTTTGGTGTTGTGCCGCTGCGCGATCGCTTCGGAAAGCGCGCTCGCGTCGATGCCGCGCATTAATTTGCCGATAAATTGTAACTGGCGGCGCCGCGCCTCATTGGACTTGATGCGACTCATTTCATGAATCGCTTTAAGCAGGCGTTCGTTGTCGATCAGCGCGTCGAGTTCCTTTGCCGGCAGCTTGGTCAGCTCTTCGCCCAGCGCCTGCAAGGCGTGCATCTCGCGCTTGATCTCGGACTTGCTGGGCCGCTGGTCTTCTTCGGTGTCTGCGTCAAAATGATTCATTTAGCCGTAGAACCAGGTGGCGATACCGAGGAAAGACATAAATCCGACCACATCGGTGACAGTGGTGAGTGCCACGCCACCCGCTAAGGCAGGATCTATTTTCATCGATTTCAAAAGCATCGGTAGCAATGCGCCGGCGGCACCGGCACAAATCATGGTGATGATCATCGCCGACCCGATAATGATCCCGAGGCGGTGATCAGCGAACCACCAGGATGCAACGAAGGCGACCACCACCGCCCAGGCAATACCGTTGAGAAAGCCGACAATCACTTCCCGGGTGAGCAGCCAGCGGCTGTTGAGCGGGCCGATATGACCCAGCGCCATACCGCGGATCACAACCGTCAGCGTCTGGGTGCCGGCGACGCCGCCCATCGATGCGACGATCGGCATCAGAATAGCGAGGGCTACCACTTTGTCGATGGTGCCCTCGAACAGATTGATTACCGATGCTGCGATAAAAGTGGTGAGCAGATTAATGCCGAGCCAGACGGCGCGGCGTCGCGCCGTTTTCATGACCGGTGAAAAGGTATCTTCGTCTTCATCGAGGCCGGCGAGACCGAGTAATGAGTGATCGGCATCTTCGACCAGTACGTCGACGACGTCATCGATGGTAATTCGTCCGATCAGGGTGCCTTCGCTGTCGACAACCGGCGCGCTGACCAGATCTTCCCGTGCAAAGCGCTGCGCTACTTCGGTAGCGGCTGTGTCGTCCTGAATCGGCTTAAAGTCGGTGATCATGATTTCACGGACGGTGTCGCTCAGTTCCGCGACCAGCAGGCGACGTAACGGCAGCAGACCGACGAATTTATCATCGCGGTTAACGACAATGACCGAGTCGGTCATTGTCGGCAGATCAGGGTGCCGCCGCAAATAACGCAATACCACGTCGACGGTGATTTTTGCGCGTACGGTGATGGTGTCGG
>JBFJYC010000064.1:0-13279 GCA_041622815.1 Spongiibacteraceae bacterium
CTCAGCTTCAGCGGCCTGATCAGCTACCAGTCTTTGGATCGTATGGGCTCCTATCGTGTGAGTCACGGCGTAAAGGACGGGCGGGAATTCGAAAAAATAGAGGCGCTTAATTGCAACGGGCCGGGCCTGGTCCGGATGGGCCATCCGGTATCCTGTATTCACGGTGGCCATCAATTACTGCGTTTCAGCAACGATAAAGAAAAAGCGGCGCTGCTCGGCACGCTGGAGCGCTTTTATGACTTGAGTCTGGAAGGGAGCGCGCGGATTGCCGGCCGCCCTGCGCAGGCGTTAGTGATCCAGCCGCGCGATGTTTACCGCTACGGTTACCGCCTGGCGCTGGATAATGAAACTGGTTTGATGCTCAGCTCCGAACTTATCGACCAGAAAGGCCGCGGTATCGAACGCTTTCAGTTTGTGCAGCTCGATCTGCAAGCGTCACCGGTGACTGTATCGCCCGACGCAAGAGTCCAGCCGGTGCATAGCGCTCATGGTCAGCTTATAGATCCGCGGGCATCGCGGCGCGTGGCGGCGGCTTCGGCCTGGCGCGCCGAATGGTTGCCGTCAGGTTTTATGCTGGCGGAAACAGATAATGATCCGGAGCAGGGTGAAGCCCAGACCTATACCGATGGCTTGTCGGTGCTGTCGGTGTTTCTTGAGCGGGCAGACAGGGCTGTTGAGCCGATGTTGATGCGGGAAGGGGCCACCGCGGCTTATACCCGGACGTTAGAAAAAGACGGGTCCTTCTGGGATGTGACTGTGGTCGGAGAAGTACCTGATATGACTGTCCGGCAGGTCGGCTCCTCGGTGCGCTGGCAATGATTGAGCACGGCCGCGTGGTGGCGGTCGAAGATGACGCCTATTGGGTTGAAACCATCAGTAGCAATGCCTGTGGCAGCTGTGCGGCACAAAAAGGCTGCGGGCAGGGGCTTCTTAGTGAGTATTTTGAGGGCCGCTCGAACCATTTGCGGGTGCTCAAAGGCGCGGCTTCCGATACTGAATATGCGCTCGACGACCAAATTAGTTTTGAAGTTGCCGACAGCGCATTGCTGGCATCGGCGTTCGTTGTTTATACCTTGCCGCTGATCGCGATGCTGGTGCTGGCTGCAGTCGCCGATGCGCTGTGGCAGAGCACCGCCGCAGCGCCGCTGGGCGCGGCGGCAGGTTTTATTGTCGGTTTTTTGCCGGCGCGCATGATGAATAGTGCGCTGCGCAATAGCCGTCGCTTGCAGCCGGTTGTGGTCGGTCCGGCGCCGGAGACTGCCGTTCACAGCTGAACCACGTGTTATAGGTGCCGGAATAGGCCCGGAAAGATGAATTCCGGTTGGTCGGGCAAGCGCGCATCGGCTACAATTACCCCTTTTCAGAAGACCCCAACTATCGTGATCGCACACCACAAGGTGTTAGTACTGTGAGCAGCCTCGATCACATTCGCAACTTCTCTATCATCGCCCATATCGACCACGGCAAATCCACGCTGGCGGACCGGTTTATTCAGCATTGCGGCGGATTGAGCGAACGTGAAATGGCTGAGCAGGTTCTGGATTCGATGGATATCGAGCGCGAGCGCGGTATTACCATCAAAGCCCAGAGCGTGACGCTGCCTTATCGCGCTGCTGACGGCAAAGAATACCAGCTCAATTTTATCGATACCCCCGGGCATGTCGACTTCAGCTATGAAGTGTCGCGTTCGCTCGCGGCCTGCGAAGGTGCGCTGCTGGTGGTTGATGCGGCGCAGGGCGTCGAGGCGCAGTCGGTTGCCAACTGTTACACCGCCATTGAGCAGGGGCTGGAAGTGTTGCCGGTGCTCAATAAAATGGATTTGCCGCAGGCAGATCCGGAGCGCGTAAAACTCGAGATCGAAGAGATTATCGGTGTCGATGCCAGCGGCGCGATTCCGGTGTCGGCAAAGTCGGGTATGGGTATCGATGAGGTGCTGGAGCAGATTGTGCGGCTGGTTCCGCATCCGGCCGGAGATACCGAGGCGCCGCTGCAAGCGCTGATCATCGACTCCTGGTTTGATAACTACCTCGGCGTTGTTTCGTTGGTGAGGGTTAAACACGGTGTCCTGCGCAAGGGCGAAAAACTGATGAGTAAAACCATCGGCCGTGCCCACGTTATCGACAGTATCGGGATCTTTACGCCAAAACGCCGTGAAACCGGTGTCTTGCGTGCCGGCGAAGTAGGCTATGTGGTCGCCGGTATTAAAGATATTCACGGCGCGCCGGTAGGCGATACCTTTGTCCATGCCGGCAGCGAAGCGGGTGCCTTACCCGGATTTCAGAAAATAAAGCCGCAGGTGTATGCCGGTATGTTTACGGTTTCCACCGAAGATTACGAAGATTTCCGTGAGGCGCTGGCCCGTTTGACGCTCAACGATGCCTCCCTGTTTTACGAACCTGAAACCTCGGAAGCGCTGGGCTTCGGATTCCGTTGCGGTTTTCTCGGCACCCTCCATATGGAGATTATCCAAGAGCGGCTTGAGCGTGAATACAATCTCGATCTGATTACCACCGCGCCGACGGTGATCTACGAAATCGTGCTTAATGACGGCTCGGTGGTGCAGGTTGATAATCCGACCCGATTGCCGGACCCGGCAACGATCGACGAGATGCGCGAGCCTATTTGTATGGCCAGTATTCTGGTGCCGCAGGAGTTTTTGGGCAATGTCATCACACTCTGCGTCGAGCGGCGCGGTGTGCAGAAGGATATGCAGTTTCTTGGTCAGCAGGTCTCACTGCGCTACGAAATCCCGATGAGTGAGGTAGTATTCGACTTTTTCGACCGCCTCAAATCGGTCAGTCGTGGATTCGCGTCGCTGGATTATAGTTTCGTGCGTTTCCAGCCGGCCAAGCTGGTAAAGCTGGATGTGTTGATTAACGGTGAGACTGTCGACGCGCTGGCCCTGATCGTGCACCGGGATTTCGCTGAGAAGCGTGGCCGTGCTTTAGTCGATAAAATGCGGGAGCTGATTCCGCGGCAGATGTTCGATGTCGCGATTCAGGCTGCCATCGGCGGACATATTATTGCCCGGCAAACCGTAAAGGCGCTGCGCAAAAACGTCACCGCAAAGTGCTATGGTGGCGATATAACGCGAAAAAAGAAGCTGCTTGAAAAACAAAAAGCGGGCAAGAAGCGGATGAAGCAGGTCGGTTCCGTCGAAATCCCGCAGAGTGCATTTCTGGCTGTGCTCAAAGTCAACGAAGGGTAGCCACTGACAATGGTCAATACATTTTTATTAGGGATTTCTGTGGCCACGGTGGTTATCTGGCTGGCGCAGGAGTTGGTTGGCAGACGGCGAATGCAAGCGGCGCTGACCTGGTGTGCGCAGAAAAAAACCGCACAGGATGCCGATGCGCTGATCGAACAGGCGGTGCCGGGCTGGCTGGAAAATAGCTACCGTCTGGTGTTGGTAGCCTGGTTCGGTTGGCTCGGGCTGGTGTTTTTTACCCGCGATGGTGATTTTGCCGTTGCGTTGGTAGTGCTGACCGGCGTTGCCGGTCTGATCAGTGGCATTGATTTGCTGCTGCAACGACGACGTCGTTTGTTTGTGGAGCAGGGCAATGTTGCGGCCTATCTGCGCTACTTCGTCGGTGAGCAGCACCTGCGCTTAAAGCATACCTTCGGAGAGTTTTTCCCGATCGCCGAGCAGGCGCGTTCGTTTTTTCCGGTGCTGATGGTCGTGTTAGTGCTGCGATCCTTTATCGTGGAGCCTTTTCAGATTCCGTCAGCTTCGATGGTGCCGACGCTTGAGGTCGGCGATTATATTCTGGTGAACAAGTTCAGTTACGGCCTGCGGTTGCCGGTGGTTGGTACAAAAATATTGGAAGTCGGTGAGCCGGAACGTGGTGATGTGATGGTGTTCTTTCCGCCCCATGACAAGCGTTACTTTATCAAGCGGGTCGTCGGGCTGCCGGGTGATAAAATCCGCTACGAGCGCAACAAACTCTATATCAACGACGAATTGGTAGCTCAGGAGTTATTGTCGGAAATGCCGCCGATGCGTCCTGTGATACAAAAAATTCGCGAAAATCTGCTCGGCGTCGAGCACCATATTCACCACGACCTGAGAATTTCGCGCGACCCGTTCGAGGCCGTCGTCAAGCCCGGACATTATTTTATGATGGGCGATAACCGCGACAACAGCAGTGACAGCCGGATTTGGGGGCAGGTTCCCGAACATCTGATAGTGGGTAAGGCCTTCGCGATCTGGATGCACTGGCCCAAGGTCACACAGCTGCCGCGATTTACGCGATTTGGCGCGATTGAGTAATATTGCAGAATCTGGACTGATCTTAATAAGCAAAATGCCGGGGTAACGACTATGCAACAACCGTCAAAGCAGCAGGGTATGGGCATGCTGGGCATGTTTATCTGTGTCTGCGTGTTCGCGGTATTCGCCACCTGCGGGGTCAAGATGTCTCCCCACTATATCGACAACTGGTCGTTGAACAGCATCCTGACGCGAATTGCTGAGGATCCGCTCAACGGTACTAAATCAAAGGCGGAAATACGCAAGGCGATAGAACGTCAATGGATAACCAACCGTGTGGAAGTGATACAGCCTAAAGATGTCAAAGTAACAGAGACTGAAGGTCTCATCATCATGGATGTGTCATACGAAGTGCGGCAGCCGATTATGTACAACGTCGATGCTGTTATTAAATTTGAGAATATGCACTACGAGATTCCCAAGCGGTAAGGTATTGGGCCAGTCGCAATCGCTATCGGAAGCCCTCTGTCACCGTTTTAACGATCCGGCATTGCTTGCGCGTGCGCTCACTCATCGCAGTGCCGGAGATCCCCACAACGAACGTTTCGAGTTTCTCGGTGATGCCGTATTAGATACGGTGATCAGCGCCGAGCTACTGCGGCGCTTTCCGGCGGCCGATGAGGGGCAGCTGACCCGGATGCGGGCATCGCTGGTCAGCGGCGACAGTCTCGCGGGCATCGCCGCAGACTTTGGTCTTGGCGAACTGCTGAAGCTCGGCACCGGTGAGCGGGTCAGTGGCGGTCGTAAGCGCCGCTCAATTCTGGCTGACACGCTGGAGGCGGTGGTCGGTGCGGTTTATCTCGATGCCGGCTTTGACGGTGCGCAGGCTGCGGTCCTGCAATGTTTCGGCGCACGCCTCGACGAGTGCCGGCCGGATGATATTGAATTGAAAGATGCGAAAACCCGGCTGCAGGAGTTTCTGCAGGCACGGGGGCAGCCGCTGCCGGAGTACGAGCTGGCAGAGACCACAGGCCCCCAGCACCGGCAACAGTTTACCGTGGCCTGCAATATAACCAGCCTCAACGCGTCTGTGAGCGCCGCGGGTAGCAGTGTGAAGCGTGCCGAACAGAATGCAGCTATGCAGGCCTTAGCCCTGCTTGAGGAGCGGGGTTAGTGAGTTCAGAAAGCAAAGAAGCGTTTCGCTGTGGTTACGCAGCTATTGTGGGGCGGCCGAATGTCGGCAAGTCGACATTGCTCAATCATCTGCTGGGTCAGAAGCTCAGCATCACCTCACGTAAACCGCAGACGACGCGGCATTCGATTCTGGGTATAGCGAATTATCCGGGCGCGCAGATTTTGTTTGTCGATACGCCGGGCATTCATCGCGGCGGTAAGCGCGCGATCAACCGGCATATGAACCGCGCGGCATCATCGGCGATTAAAGATGTTGATGTGGTGGTGATGGTGGTCGACGGGACGACCTGGACCGAAGAGGATGAGTGGGTGATTCAGCAGGTTGAGCAGGCAGATTGTCCGGCCTTGCTGGTCATTAATAAAATCGACCAGATAGAGGACAAGTCGGTATTGCTGCCGCACCTGCAGCAGCTGGCCGCGCGTAACGTTTTCGACGAAATCGTGCCGGTTTCCGCATTGCGCGGTCAGTTTATTGAAACTGTGCCCGAGCTGATTGCCGCGCGCTTGCCGGAGGCAGACGCATTTTTTGAAGAGGATCAGCTAACCGATCGCAGCGAGCGTTTTCTGGCATCGGAGTTGTTGCGCGAGAAAATCATGCGCCAGCTCGGCGACGAATTGCCTTACGCCACCGCCGTTGAAATCGAGCGCTTCAAGATGGAGGGCAGAATTTTACATATTGATGCGCTGATTCTGGTCGAGCGGGAAGGCCAGAAGCGCATTCTGATCGGCGAGGGCGGCAGCCGCTTGCGTTCCCTCGGGCAGAGTGCCCGTATCGATATGGAGCAGGCCTTCGATAATAAAGTCATGCTGCGCCTGTGGGTGAAGGTGCGTGAAGGCTGGTCCGATGACGAGCGCGCCCTGCGCAGCCTCGGGTACGCGGATAAAAGCTGATGATGGAACGGGTTGCTCAGCAGCCGGCCTACCTACTGCACAGCCGGCCATATCGGGACAGCAGCCGTATTTGCGAATTTTTTACCCGGGATTACGGCCGCGTCGCGGGTGTGGTGCGCGGTGTCCGTGCGGCGGGGGCGCGCAGGCGTTCCTCACAGGCTGCGTTGCAACCCTTTGTGCCGCTGTCGGTCAGCTGGAGCGGCCGCAGCGAGCTGAAGTCGGTGAATGCGGTCGATTCCTCCGGCGCCTTCACGTTGCAGCGGGAGCGTTTGTACAGCGGCCTCTACGTCAATGAAATTACCGAGCGTTTATTGCATCGAAATGACGCCCACGGGGAGCTTTTTGCTGCCTATGAACTTTGCCTGTCCGCGCTTGCCGGCGACAGCTCAGTGGCGCCGCTGCTGCGGCGGTACGAGCTCGCGCTGCTTGAGGAGCTCGGATACGGCATGTCGGTATCGATGGATGCCGATACCGGCGCCGAAGTCGAGGCCGATGCGTTTTACGCGTTTTATCCCGAAGTCGGATTGCGTCGCAACACAGCGCCGGCTAAAGCGGCCGCGCTTCCCGGCTTCAAAGGCGCAGATCTTTTAGATATGGCGGCAGGCAATTGGCACGCCGATAGCCTGCGTTGTGCTAAAGCCTTGTGTCGCGCCGCGTTGCAGCCATTGCTCGGGGATAAGCCGCTGCGTAGCCGCGATTTGTTTAAGCAGCTGAGCGTTGCCGAAGCATGATTGTCGGCATCGGTACCGATCTGGTGAGTCAGCAGCGTATAGCGGCGGTACTGTCGCGCTTCGGCGACCGTTTTATGACACGGGTACTGACGCCCGCGGAATGTATCGCGGCGCAGCAATCGGATTCGGCAGAGACGTTTCTGGCCCGCCGCTGGGCGGCGAAAGAGGCCGCGGCAAAAGCATTAGGCGTGGGTATCGGCGCGGAGGCGAATTTTCACGATATTGAAATCTTACCGGCGCTATCCGGTGCCCCGGACTTGGTATTCAGCGGCGCGGCTGCTGCAACGGCGGCGCGAATCGGCGCCAACCGCTTTCATATTTCGATTACCGATGAGCGCGATACGGCGCTTGCCTTTGTGGTGCTGAGTCAGGCGTAAATCCGGGGCAAATTGCCGGTTTGTCAAGTGTGTTTGCACCGGGCGCGATGGTATAATCGCAGCTACTTTGAACGATAAAAATACCGGCATATGACGCACCTTGCAGTGCCGCTATAGAGCCTGATTTAACTTTCCCATGACTGAATTTCCGACCATAGAAGACTTTATTGGCGGTACGCCGTTGGTGCGCTTGCAGCGACTGGCCGGCGACACCAGCAATACGATTCTGCTCAAGCTCGAGGGTAATAATCCGGCCGGATCGGTAAAAGACCGGCCTGCAATCAGCATGATACGGCGCGCCGAAGAGCGCGGCGAGATTAAGCCCGGCGATACCCTGATAGAGGCCACCAGCGGTAACACCGGCATTGCGCTGGCGATGGCGGCGGCGATTCGCGGCTATCCGATGAAACTGATTATGCCTGCGCATATGAGTGCGGAACGCAAGCTGGCAATGTCAGCCTACGGCGCCGAACTTATCGAAGTTACCAAGGAAGAGGGCATGGAAGGCGCCCGCGATCTGGCGCTGGCAATGCAAGCAGAAGGTAAGGGGCGGGTGTTAGATCAGTTTGCGAACCCGGACAATCCGTTGGCACATTATGAAAATACCGGCCCCGAGATCTGGCGTGAGACCGGTGGCAGGATTACTCACTTTGTCAGTTCGATGGGCACCACCGGTACGATTATGGGGGTGTCCAAATACCTGAAGGAACAGAACCCGGCAATTCAGATTATCGGTCTGCAGCCCGAAGACGGTTCCAGTATTCCCGGTATCCGGCGCTGGCCGGAAGCTTATATGCCGGCCATTTTTGAAGATTTTCGGGTCGACCGCACTATCGATATGGATCAGCGGCTCGCAGAACAGACCATGCGCGCACTGGCGGCACGGGAAGGTATTTGTTGCGGTGTCTCATCCGGCGGTGCCGTTGCCGGCGCGCTGCAAATATCCCGGGAAGTTGAAAATGCCATCATCGTGACAATCGTGTGTGACCGCGGTGATCGCTACCTGTCGACCGGCGTATTTGATCCGGAGCCGGCAGACCCCGGCGCGCACCATGGTTAAAGTTCGGGCCGACTTTCCGACGACCGACATCGGTGATATCGATTTAGACCGCTGGCTGCGGCGACTGCCGTTTAATGTTCACCGGGTCGATCTGCAGGAATTGTCGGCAGCCTTCGTATTGAGTGCCGAGCGCGCCCGCGATACCGCACACCTGGATGCGCCGGGCCGGCCACCGCTGGCCAGTTTTTACACCGGCCTTGAGATGGTCGAAATTCTCGCCGAATTACAGGTTGATCAGCCGGCGCTGGTCGCGGCGGCGCTTTACCGTTCGGTGCGCGAGGGGCGTCTCGATATCGAGGTGGTGCGGCAGCGATTTGGTGATGATGTGGCTGCGCTGATTGACGGTGTTGCCGGTATGGCAGCAATCTCCCAGGTCAGCGCCAACCAAAGCACCCCGGTGCTCGGTCAGGCCGAAGCGCAGAGCGCAACGATTCGTAAGATGCTGGTGTCCTTGGTCGATGATGTGCGGGTCGCACTGATTAAGCTCGCCGAGCGCACCTGCGCCATCCGGGCGGTCAAGAATAAACCCGAAAAACGTTATCGTGTGGCGCGCGAAGTGTTCGATGTCTATGCACCGCTCGCGCACCGGCTGGGTATTGGTCATATCAAATGGGAACTTGAAGATCTGTCGTTTCGCTACCTGCAGCCGCAGGTCTATAAAAAAATTGCCAAACTATTGGATGAAAAGCGTCTCGACCGGCAAACCTATATCGATACAGTCATCGACCGGCTCCACAGCGAGCTTAAAAACGCGGGTATTGACGCTAATATCGTCGGTCGTGCCAAGCATATTTACAGTATCTGGCGAAAGATGCAGCGCAAGGCGATCGGCTTTTCGCAGGTATATGACATTCGCGCGGTACGGATTCTGGTGCCTGAAACCGGGGATTGCTATGCGGTGCTGGGCATTATTCACGGGCTCTGGAAGGTTATTCCCCACGAGTTCGATGATTATATTGCCAACCCCAAGGAAAATGGTTACCGCTCACTGCATACCGCCGTCGTAGGTCTGGAAGGCAAGGTCCTTGAAATACAAATACGCACCGTGGCGATGCACGATGAAGCCGAGTTCGGGATCTGTGCGCACTGGGCCTATAAAGGGGCCGATATTAACGATACCAAGGCGCGGGCCTATGAGCAGAAAATTGCCTGGCTGCGGCAGGTTATCGGCTGGGACGGTGACGGCGATACCGAAGCCGATGCCGCCGACATCGCCGATGAATTACGCAGCGCACAGGAACGCGTGTATGTGTTTACCCGTGACGGACATGTGGTCAATCTGCAGGCGGGGGCGACACCGCTCGATTTTGCCTATCACATTCATACTGAGGTAGGACATCGCTGCCGCGGCGCCAAGGTCAACGGCCGCATCGTGCCGCTCATATCGGCGCTGAAAACCGGCGATCGGGTAGAAATTCTGACAGCGAAGGAATCGATTCCGCGACGCGACTGGCTGCAGGCGTCGGAGGGTTATATCGTCACACCAAGAGCACGGCAGAAAATTCAGCATTGGTTCCGGCAACAGGCACGCGAAGACAATGCGACAGCGGGGCGCGCGCTGCTGGAGAAAGAATTCCGGCGTCTTGCGCTGACCAGCATTGACTACAAGACGGTCGCCAGTAAATTCGGCTATCAGAGCGTTGATGATATGTATGTCTCGGTCGGTGCCGGTGAATTGAGTTTGGTACAGGTGATCAAGGCGGCCAACGCGGTACTGAACAAGGAGGAAGGGGTGCCGCAGCCGCGGCCGAAGTTACGCTCGGTAAAAAGTTCGGCGGCGGACAGAGCGCAGCAGGTCAAGGTCAGCGGTGTCGGCCAGTTGGCCACACACTTCGCCGGCTGCTGTAAACCGCTTCCCGGTGAGCCGATTGCCGGCTATATCACGGTTGGCCGGGTCGTCAGCGTCCACCGGCAGGACTGTAAAAAGTTTTTGCACCTTAATTCGGTTGAGCCGCAGCGGGTCATCAGCGTCGACTGGGATTCAGAGGCGGCGGCAACCTGGCCGGTGGAAGTCGATCTGGTCGCTTACGACCGACAGGGTCTGCTGCGGGATATCACCAATACGCTCGCTGAAAGCCGCGCCAACGTGCTGTCACTGAACACGCGCTCGGAGAGTGATGCACATCAGGCCCATGTGCAGCTGCGCATGGAAATTACGGACCTGAGTGCCTTGTCGCAGGTATTTTCCCGCTTGTCCGCATTGCCCAATGTCATTTCCGTGACCCGGCGCAACGAATCTTGAACACAATGCAGGGTTATTCGCTGGATGACCTGCTCTATCTGATGGCGCGCTTGCGCGATCCCGATAGCGGCTGCCCCTGGGATCTGCAGCAAGATTT
Source organism: Spongiibacteraceae bacterium (assembly GCA_041622815.1). GTDB lineage: Bacteria > Pseudomonadota > Gammaproteobacteria > Pseudomonadales > Spongiibacteraceae > JBFJYC01. The sequence goes on from JBFJYC010000064.1 coordinate 10,803, forward strand.
CAAATCCATTGCGAACTACACACTGGAAGAGTGTTACGAACTGATTGATGCAATTGAAACCGGGGACACGGAAAGTATTCGTCAGGAGTTGGGCGATCTGCTGTTTCAGGTGGTTTTCTACAGCCGCTTAGGTGCTGAACAGGGCGATTTCGATTTTACCGACGTTGTCGACACGATTACCGGCAAGTTGGTGCGCCGTCATCCGCATGTATTCCCCGATGGTGAGTTGCGCAAGGTAGCGGCAATTCAGACCGGCACAGCTGAGATCCGGCAGCGCTGGGAAGGCATAAAGGCCGGAGAGCGGGCATCGCGGGGGTTGAACAGCGTGCTGGACGATGTGCCGGTCGCGCTACCTGCGCTTACCCGCGCCGGCAAGTTGCAAAAGCGCAGCAGTACGATCGGACTCGATTGGCCCCGCGCAGATTTGGTGCTCGATACGCTGCAGTCAGAACTCGATGAGTTAAGGGCTGCCCTCGACGGCGGGGACACCGACGCCATTGCTCATGAGATGGGTGATGTCTTGTTTTCGGCGGTAAATGTGTCGCGCCACCTCCGTGTGGATGCCGAGCAGGTGTTGCGCAGTGCAAATCGCCGGTTTGAGCAGCGCGTGCGCCTGGTTGAAGAGATGCTCGCTGGGCAGGGCGACGAGGCTGTGAGCGAGTCATTGCTGGATGAGTTCTGGCAAAAAGCGAAGCAGAAAATCGTCGAACAAGCCACCTAAAATAGACTAACTTGTTGAATTTAATAAATAAATATAGGATCTGCTGCAGCGGGTAGTGACTTGTCTTGTGCTATCGCAGAGGGGTGTGTATGTTTGCGGCCCCATTTTGACATCCACCTATGATTCACGCGGCCACCGAGGCGGCGTTCTTATCCGGAGCAGTGTTATGCGAGTGATTTTGTTAGGCCCGCCCGGCGCAGGTAAAGGCACTCAGGCACGGTTTATCACCGAAAAATACGATATCCCCCAGATTTCCACCGGCGACATGTTACGTGCAGCGGTCAAGGCCGGCAGTGCATTGGGTCAGAAAGTGCAGGCGGTCATGGATTCCGGTGCGCTGGTTTCCGATGAAATCATTATCGAGCTGGTGAAGGAGCGGATTGCAGAACCGGATTGCCGCAACGGATTCCTGTTCGATGGCTTTCCCCGCACCATCCCTCAGGCCGAGGCGCTCGATGCAGCCGGTGTGAAAATTGACAACGTGCTCGAAATTTCGGTTGACGATGAAGAGATTGTTGCCCGTATGAGCGGTCGCCGTGTCCACCCGGCCTCCGGGCGCGTCTACCATGTACTGCACAACCCGCCCAAGGTTGCCGACACGGATGATGAAACCGGCGACCCGTTGGTGCAGCGCGAAGACGATCACGAAGATACCGTGCGTAAGCGTTTGCAGATCTACCGGGAGCAGACCCGTCCGCTGGTTGATTTTTACCAGCAACCGAGGGACCAACCGGTAGCCTATGCCAAAGTTGAAGGCGTCGGCTCAGTAGAAGAAATTCAACAGCGTGTAGAGGCTGCACTCAGCGCCTGACATTCCCCTGACAACCGTTGATTGCGTTATGATTTTGTTTCCCCATCAAAATCTTAACCCAAGCTTATGAAATCAGCGGTTGTTTTAATCAACCTCGGTACGCCGGATGACCCGTCTGCGGGATCAATCCGCCGCTTTCTCCGTATTTTTTTGTCGGACAAGCGGGTCGTCGAGCTGTCCCGGTTGCTCTGGCTGCCGATCCTATATCTTTTTATCCTGCCGTTCCGGCCGCTGAAGCTGAGTGAAAAATACCGCTCCATCTGGATAGAAGGAAAATCACCGCTTACCTATTACACCGATCGGCTGGTTGCTGCACTCAGCAGCGAATTGCAAAACGTTCGGGGTGCTGACGCCCCTGTTGTCTGTGCGGCGATGAGTTATAGCACGCCGTTTATCGGTGAGACTGTCGACAGGCTTATCGCTGAAGGTATCGAATCTTTCCATTTTTTACCGCTGTACCCGCAATACTCGGCGACAACTACAGCGGCGGTGCACGATCAGATCACCACGCATCTGTCACGGCTGCGGGATATACCCCGGTGGCGCTGGACGCGCGAATACCATACTCATCCGCTTTATATCGACGCGTTGGCGCAGCAAATTTCCGGGTATTGGGAGCAGAATCAGCGAGGAGAAGTATTGCTAATGTCCTTTCACGGAATTCCGAGGCGTAACGTCGAACTTGGTGACCCCTATGAACAACACTGCAATGAAACGGCGCGACTGCTTGCCGAAAAACTGAATTTAGAAGCAGGTGAATGGAAAATAAGTTACCAAAGCAGGTTGGGAAGAGCGGAATGGCTAGGGCCGTATACGCGGGATGTACTTACTGAATTTGCAGAAAAAAAATTGCGTGTGGTTGATGTTGTCTGTCCTGCGTTTGCAGTTGAGTGTTTGGAGACACTCGAAGAGATAGCGGTAGAACTGGCAGAGGAGTTCGTCGAA